>JBBADV010000003.1 GCA_041656295.1 Kiritimatiellales bacterium
GTCTTTTTCGCGCACATGCCTTTGAACCGGCTTGCGCCCGAAACAATGTAGATCACCGACTGACCCAACCCAACCATCCCTGGACCAACGGACAGGTTGAGCGGATGAACCGAACATTGAAAGAGGCGACGGTGAAGCGTTATCACTATGGAACTCATGATCAGCTGAAAGAACATGTACAGACCTTTTTGATGGCCTATCACTTTGCCAAACGGCTCAAACCATTACACGGTCTTACGCCATACGAATATCTCTGCAAACTTTGGACTTCTGATCCGGATCGGTTTAAGTTTGATCCGTTCCAGCACACTGTGGGACTAAACATCTAATGGGTGTGAGGCACGATAATTGTATTTCTCAGCCATGATGGAACAGGCGGCGTTTAGGTGATGATGTAAAAATCCATAAATCTACAATCGGAAGAAATATTTAATCTTACCTTGATTTTGATGGTACAAAATTGCTACACTATTGCTAAAGAATGGGTTCGACTCCCCTTGCCTCCAGATCATTAGAGATAACTTCTTGATTCATAGATAACTATGTAATTTTCAATAAGTTATACTTTTCAGACTGCTACACTTTTACTACACTTTGGAGACAGTAAAGGTGTTAATTGTAGTTGATATGAAATGTTGTAGTGTCAAAAACGGTATTTACTACTTTCGCCGCAAGATCCCCTTGGAAATTCGACAGTTTTATGGGGGGCAAGGTGAGATTATAGAATCACTCTATACTCGTGATGAACTAGCAGCCAAAAATAAAATCGAAAAAAGACGGCGAGAAACATCAAAAGATTTTTCTGATTTTAGGAAAAGATTACCATCACAACTTCAGCCAAATGCACGTGTTAAGACTCTTTCTAATAAAAAGTTACATTCTCAAGGGAAAGCCTTCGATAAATTTAGAGACAATGTTGATGATGCGGTTGCACGCACAAAAAAGCTGTGGGTACCGGATGTTACTGATAAGAATGAGCCTATTTTAAGAGCACCTACAAAGCAAACACTTTTAGAATTTATAAAAAATCGGTTGGATGGACTGGAGAAACTTTTAGATATCACCCTTTATAAAAATTTCGAAATTCTTCAAAAGTTTACAGTTGATTATTTATGCGATGGGCAAAATATCCTTGAAATTTGTGAAGGAATCGCTGGGAAACAATTATACCCAGACTTATCGTTTCCTGAAAGCATCGGACAAGCAGTCATAGCATATCTTATTAAAGCATATACCGAACTTCGGCGATCAGTATCCGATGCGTTATCTCTTATGCCAGAAAAGTATG
Organism: Kiritimatiellales bacterium; assembly: GCA_041656295.1. Classification (NCBI taxonomy): domain Bacteria; kingdom Pseudomonadati; phylum Kiritimatiellota; class Kiritimatiellia; order Kiritimatiellales; species Kiritimatiellales bacterium. The sequence goes on from JBBADV010000003.1 coordinate 1,289, forward strand.
AACGTCAGGAATATGTCGCTGAAATTACCCAAGAAAAATATAGCTCTAAATTTGCAAGGCTATCTGAAGTATTAGATGCATGTTTGGCTTTTAAGGAACGAGGTAAAAAAGCAAGAGAAAAATTACAAACGTCTATAGAACTTTTGATTGAGTGGGCAGGTGACAGATTAATTGATGAATATACACAGAAAGATATGATCGATTTCATTGATCGGTGTTTGGCAAAACTTCCACCAAATAGAAAAAAGGTTTATCCTTGGCGAGAAATGTCATTAGTGGAAGTTTTAGCTGAAGATGATGATTTAAAAGATTTAATAAGCCCTCAAACCGCCAGAAATATATTTTCCGGCATTATCACTGTTTTTCATTTCGCACATACGATACAAATTCCTAGATTGGAAATGAATCCGACAAATGGATTACGATCCAAAATAAAATTGTTAGATGACAATACTTCTCGCGCATATTCTCTGGAAGAAGTTAAAAAAATGTTGAGTCATTTAACGTATGATGCCCAAAATCCTGCACGATATTTCGTCGTTTTATTGGGCTTATTCACGGGAGCACGTTTGAATGAGTTGTGTCAACTTCATGTTTCAGATGTAAAAAACGAAAATGGGATTTGGTATATCGATATTAATGAAAACGACAAGAAAAATACAAAAAAACGACTGAAAAATAAACCTTCTGCACGAAAAATACCACTTCATCGCGAATTAATTAACATAAACATCGGGTTTTTGAGTTATACTCAGCACCGAAAGAATAATCTAAAATCAAATGATGGATTGTTGTTTCCTGAATTAACTTACGATGAAGCCGCAGGATACGCACGAAAAATTTCACGGTGGTTCAATAAAACATTAAAACCAAAATTTAAATCTCCTAAGAATAAATATGAAATAGGATTCCATTCGTTGCGCCACCTGTTCATTCAACAGGCGCAAAACCAAGCTCAAATGGGGGATAGGGCAAGAATGGATATTGCCGGACATGGATATTCTGGAGCATCCAAAGTGCATCTTCAATATGCTGGAAAATTACCTGTTGATAGACTACACGTAGAAATGGAAAAATTAGACTATGGAATTCCATTACCGAAACGATTTAAACCATCTGAAGCAGTTGATGCACTCGCTGGCGACTGATGTTCATTGATTGGGCGATTTCGCCAAGACTAAGTCCTTCAGAGCGCAACTGACTGGCTAGAGATATTTTCTTATCCGTCTTTTTCAGGCGTGACCCGGCTTTACGTCCCAGCGGTTTCTTCAATACCTCTTTTCTATAAACCAGACCGGCTTTGACACGTTCAGAAATCCGTATGCGTTCCTGTTTGGCAATGGTCGATAAAAGGGAAATCACAACATCAGTTATTATTTGACGTTTACGCAACTATTTCAAGGATTACAACATTCTATCATCATCGCTTCGTTTTGAAAAAAATACCCGGTTATACCTGCAACACCTGCGTTAACGCCTGAAGTGCCGCTAGGCGCTTTTCAGCGTCCATCTTTTTGATGTTTTGAATCTTCCATTGCAACGCTGGCAGTCGTTCCAGATGCTCAATGGGGATAAGCGCCCATTCTGGTTCTCCGGTTTTTATCGATAGAAGAAATTTTCGTTCGTTTTCAATCAGAGTTGAATTAATTTTTTTAATCAGCTGTTGGCGAATGCCTGACAATTGTTCAACCGAAACGGCATCTCTGGTCATGCCGGAAAATTGAGAATTAAATAGCGTTTCCAGCGGTTGTTCATTCGGACACAATAATTCAACCATCGGACGATGATGTCCTGCCAGATAAATTACAAATGCCTGGCGGATTTCATCTGTTAAACCGAATTTTTCAAACATTAAGTGAACATCAAATAAATCTCTCGGATGCTGCCGATCCAATGCAGCGCAAATTTTTCCGCCATATAAATCCGCTAGCGAAAGGGTCTGGGCTTCTACGAACTGCTCAAATTCTGATTGTGCAAAGGGGCAAAGGACTCTTGTTTGCGTTGGATATAACGCACCTCGAAAAACAAAGTTCGGCTCAATCGTCACTTGAGCATCCGGCGTATTCACAATTAACCGCCCTGTAACTCCTGAAACAGGCACCTTGGTAATCATCGACCGGGGCAGTTTTGCACTTATTTCTTCTGTCAATTCTTCCAGGGATGCGGAGATGCCGCTCAGTGCTTCTGCCCGTGGTATAAGCGGAAGCCATGCCAAATCAATATCCACCGAAAGGCGCGGCATGTCCTGAATGAACAGGTTTATGGCAGTGCCGCCTTTCAGCGCAAAATTCTTGTGTTGCTGTATAAGTGGAAGGATTTCTAACAGCAGTTGGACTTGTTTTTTATAGGCTGGGTTAAACATCCGGAACTCCTTCATAAATTTTTGCCGGCGGGACAGTGATTAAAAAATTTTTATCCAAAACTCCTCCCTGATAAACCACCCGTTTGCCTTTTCCGATATCTACACGGTTATAATCCAGATATTTCACCCACGGGTGAGAGCAGGTTTCTGCCATCCAGAGGAATATCCGTTTTACCTTTACGGATCGGCACGCCTGTAAAAGCTGTTGAAGTTCGTCAGGGCGTAACATTGAAAGCCCGGCGAAAACGGTTTGAGCATATTCAAAGCTGGAATTGTCGTTGATGCCATAGAGCAATTCAAAAACGGCACGTTCTGCGGTTGAGGCAGTCAGAACAAAGCCCTCTCGTTGAATCGTGCTTTTTGAGAACGTTTCAGCGGCATCGAATAGATGAATATTCCGGTGTATAAGTTCAACACCCCAGTCTTTTTTAGAAAACCATAATGGCAACCGGTCAAACCCGTCACTGAAAAGGATAACAGGGGATCTTTGACCTAGCGGCAGAAAATGAGCCAACCCTTTTAATTCCAACGCAGTTAAGCCGGCGACATGTGTATTCATTTCCAACTGGGTTTGAAGAGAAAACAAAGCTCCGTCCCATTCAACAGCCTCACCGGCTCGAACGTATGCTCCATGCCCTATACGATAGAGCCAGCCCGAAGAGACATACCGCTGAGCCAAACCTTTTGAGACGCCCTGCAATGCCAGCCACGGCAGCGTCAAGACTGTTTTAGGAACCGCATGTTGCAAAAGGCGGTTTATCTTTATTGAATTTTGAACACTCATAGTTTGCCTGAATAGTAAAATATAAACTGCCAATGTCAACACGTTGGTTTATTAATATTTATAAAAGCATACTTTAAGAATACTTTTAAAAATATATTTATCTCAATGAACGGGAGCCTATCAAAAGCCTGATGAGATAGAAATGTCTGAAAAGATTAAGAATTTTGAAATTTCTCACAGCTGAACAGTGTTAAAAGCTGCATAAAATTCTTAAATTCCGGCATATATTTTATAAATAATTGATAATTAATGGATTATCCTTACAGAATCGATTGTTCTGATTTTTAAAAATTATAAAAAATTTAAAAATAATTTTTTTGGACTTTGCCAATTTCTGAAGATCACTTGTTGGCAATGGATTAATGAGATTTCCACACTTAAAAGCATCGGGCCTGCATTTGCCGTTCTAAAATAGCGATACGCGCTTTACAGCTCTCAATACCAGCCAGTCCGGCAGAGTACGAAGCAAGTGTTCCGCTGATATATTCATTATAGCCCTCCTCGACTTTCCGTGTGTGCTCAGCTTTCCACCTGTTCTGTTCCGCAATAGCGGCAGGTTTGTCGTTTTCCGGCAGAGTACTCAGATATTCAGAAAACAGCAGGAATACCTTGATCTCATAGAGGAATGCGATGTTGCTGACGGTATAATTCCGGAACTGTTGCGGATCAAGCTCCTCTAAAAGTTCTTCTAATTGCTCAATCGGCTGATCAATTTTCACTTTATCCGGAAATGCTACCCCGCTGTTTGGACACTTTTTTGCGATTTCTCCAAAGCAGAGGCAGTTTATTCCAAGGAGTGTGATAACGCTTTGTTTATATAAATGCATGATTCATTCTTACCACGGTTATGCCTGAATCGCCAAGGGACGACCAACTTTTTATCAATATTAAGGCAGGCAATGTCAGATGTATAGAGTGAATTGCCTAACTAGAGATTGCACAGTCTTTTTTAAAGAGAAATTTTATAATAAACTTTATAAAAAATAAATTATAATAAAGTTACAACTTATACTTGAAAGTTAATGTTATATGTGCTATTATACTCCTAAAAGGAGTTATAGATGACAATAAACAAGTAAAAAATCAATGATAACAAAAGATACATATATAATGACCTGGAATTCAGGAACATATCTGGATACTGAAAAAGTAAAAGCAGATCAAAATGCAATCATGCATAAATAGAAGTGATTGATAATCTTTTGTTCGATAGAGCTGAAGTATTATTGCAAGCATGGGCAAAATCGCCTTCCCATTGGTTGCTTAGAAACAAACAGGCGGAGAAATGAGATGTGCATTAGTACAATCGAATATTAATAAAATGTTATGTACGTAAAAAGCGGAAAAGAAATATTTTTATTAAGTGGCATCCTTATATGGGAAAGAAATTGGCTTGTGCATCTCCTGTATGAGGATCTTTATGGAATGGTTCCAGCATGAAAACCCTATAATTTGCAATGTAAACTATCCGTACTCTGAAAAATCTAAAATATATTTAAATATCGTAAAAGATATTCGAAACAGTAAAGTTTTAAGATTTTCAGATGACTTTCATTCGAAACATTTGAACACCATTTTAACCTATTGCTTCCTTTCATATAAATGCTCCAGACCTGTTGCTATATATTTAAATGGAACTAAAAGCTTAAAATCCGTTTTAAAGGCTCTGGAAGATTTAAAATACATCAAATTTAAAAGCGGCTACAAAATTAGAAATTTTTACCAATTATCGAAATTCCGCCCGACAGAACGTTTAAATTCTCAATTTAAGAACATAAATATTATCCCTCTAAAAGATATTTTAAATGTTCGGATTATTACAAAAAAACGAAAATCTGCTTCTGGAAACAATCAAACAAAAGAGATTACAATTCTTAGCTCATCAACTTCTGATGGAAAATTTATCTCTTCCTATAATACGTTCATAAAAAATCAAAACATCACATGTAAATTTAAAGAGGGGGATTTTAAAAACAATGACCACCTTTATGGATTTTCTGGAGTGTTTAATCTTAATAGCCAGATCGCAAGAATCTATTCAGAGCAAGAGAAAGTTGGTGGTCGTTTATATAATCAAGATTTCTTTTGCGTTCAACATTTAAGCAAAAAACTGCGAAAACGGATAAAGATCAATGGTGAAAAAACTGTAGAACTTGATTTTGAAGGACTACATCCCTCTATGTTATATCACCTTGCCAGTCGGGAGGTTTCGGGTGATCCATATAATATATTCCCTCAGGCCACTGATAAAAATTTAAGAAAATGTGTTAAGTTCTCATTTAATATTTTAATAAACTGCTCTTCCGATAAAGAAGCTATTCGGGCTTTAAATAAAGCCTTATTTAAAGAGCATCCAGAATTGGGCGAAGTGCTTAAAAATCATTACAAGGGAGTAGCGACGGTTTATAAACGATGCAACACCCTTTTAAATGATGTAAAAAAGTATCATTCATCAATAAAATCTTCTTTTTGTTCTTCGGCATGGAAAACGCTTCAATTCGAAGATTCAGAGTTAATGCTGGAAATTTTAGAAACATTGATGGAGAAAGAAATTGTGGCGTTGCCAATACATGATTCAATTATTGTGCAAGAACGACATGAACAAATCGCCAAAAATGTAATGAAAAGCACATATTTTTCTAAATTTAAAAAAAATATTAATGTCAAGGTGTCATGACAATTAATCTTGGAAGGTATATGCAGACTGAGCCTTTTGAGAATTCAACGATGGAGAAATGCCTATAAATGAGGTCGGAAGCCTTATGAAATGCTTGAGGAGTTTAAAATGTCTAAAATATTAATGATTTTAAACAAATTAAGGAATATTTTATAATCCATTAATAATCAATATGTTAAAGGTAGAATATCAATTATTATAAATTTTGAAAAAAATAAAAAATAATTTTTTAGCTTTGCCGCTATTTAGAGATTATTCGTAAGCAGGAGATTAATGGAATTTTTACACTTAAAAGTATCCTGAATCCAAAAACTAAGATGTACATTTAAGGGATTTGCAACCCGCATAACTTAATTGGTACACGATAAAATAATTTTTACTGACATGTAATTGATAGAAGTTAAAAAACTTTTTTCAACTGATTTGTAATGGTTTTTTAATTTAATTCTTTTACCAGCTCCTAATTCAGAAATGACCTTATCCTCGGTAATCTCTGATAGGCGTAAAATGAGCTTTAAATCCCCTTTAAAGAGCTTTTTGAGGCTTTAGGGTAGTATGGTGCCGGAATTCTCATAATGGCTTTAAAAGCAAAATAAGGGCATTTTTCCAGCAAGAGTGTTTGATGAAAACTTTGAATCTTACAGGATTTCTAGTTTGGTTTTTCTCGTCAACGTCAGAGGTATGAACGCGAATGTAAAAAGTGTCGAGCATCTCGCCGGAAAATGGCTAGGCAAAAAACGCAGTCTTCAATATAGAGGTATTATTTTTACTCTTCCTCAGAATCTTGAATTTCTCGTATCAGTTTATCTAGCTCCTCGCAATCCCAGCATGTAATGCCTTCAATATCTACTGGGGACAGATCGCCCTGTCTAGCGTATCGTTGCAAATAGAACTTGATGATTTTGAGTATTTAGCGGCTTCTTGTGTTATGATAAATCTAAAATTTTCCATGATTTTTTCTCCTTTTAAATAATTACTATTTAAAGCAGTAAAAAGCTGATTTTTTATGGCTTGGTATATTGCAGGCAGATAATGGATGTGAGGTAGTCACGCAGGGAGCGTATTGGACGAGAAATCTAATATCTCAGTGATAAGGTTGATGAACGCTCTTTATTGCAGGCTGACCGTTTGCATTTTTTCCATCAAAACTTCGTTACCTTGTTGACATTAACAGAATCGATGTTAATTTTCATGAAATTAAAGTCGTTGACTAAAAAGAAAATTATGCATATGGAAAAAATAAACATGGATATTTATGTGAAACGGATTTCTGATCTGACGGGACCGTTGGCTCAGAAAATACTCGTTGTCGATGATGTTGACCAATTAAACCGGCACATTGCGGCGGAGCTTGCCGACGCGCTGGCAGAAAAAATCGCAAAAAATGAGATGTTAACGGTAATATGTCCCGTAGGACCTCTGAACTACCGTTATTTCACGCAGGAGGTGATCAAGCGCAACCTCAGTTGTAAAAATCTTAGAACGGTTAATATGGATGAATATCTGGACGACAACGACCGGATCATTGATTCATCACATCCTTTGAGTTTCCGCCGATTTATGGAAGAGACATTTTTTTCCCATTTACCGGAAGAGCTGCGGCCTTTGCCGGAAAATATTATTTTTCCCAATCCGGATGCTCCTCAACTCGTTACACAGTTGATTGATGATATCGGCGGTGCGGATATTTGCTGGGCAGGATTTGGTATTACCGGCCATGTGGCATTCAATGATCCGCCGTTTATGACAGGGGAGTCGACAAAACTTGAGGATTTCCGTGTCTGCAAAACCCGCAAGATTGAAATCCCTCCAATGTCTTTCGCGCAAATGGCGATTGGAGGGACAAATGGCAATCTGGATATTCTGCCGCGGCGGGCTGTAACCATCGGTATGTATGAAATGCTGAAAAGCAAGAAGTTTATTCTGACGTTCATGCGTAACTGGCATGCCGGGTTGTGGCGCAGAGCATTTTTGGGACCGGTAACCAGTCAATTTCCGGGTTCGTTGATTCAGGAACATCCGAATTTCTCAATTGTTATGACAACGCTGGCAGCAGAACCGCCCATGATTAATACGGCTCAAGAGATCGGCGAGACAAAAAATTGATGAGAGGGTACTGGTTTTTGTTACTTGTCGTGCTGGCATGGAGCTTTGAATATATTTTTATGAAAATTTCTGCGGACGCGATTTCACCGTTAACTGCCGGTGCCATTATGTTTTTTACTGGCGGAATGTTACTGTTTTTCCATTTGATACTGCGACGGGAACTTCATTGGAAACAGATTGTAAAAAATGCTGTACCGTTGATAACTATTGGGTTCGTCGGTGTTGCATGTAATGTGCTGCTGCTTTTCGGGGTCAGTTTGACGCCGACGATCAATGCCGCTGTTCTAGGAAAATCAGATGTGCTTTTTTCACTATTATTATCTTTTTTTATTTCTCACGCATCACTGCGTAAAAGTGCTGTTTTATTTATTTCTCTGATGCTGATCAGAATTTTTATTCTGGGTTCCGGTGAAACGATGGAACTAAACCGTTCTGGTCGGAACGGAGACTGGCTAATTCTGGGCAGTGCATGTTTGTTAAGTGTGAATTTATTTATAATAAAAAAAGCGGTTGTAAAATCCGGGGTTGCGTTGCTCAGGTGTACAAATTGCCTGATCAATGCCGTCGTATTCGCAGTATTGTGTTTCGTATGTAACGTAACAGATGACTTTTCAAAAATAACAATTGGAACTCCCGCAGCGCTTATAAGTGCCGATATCTGTGTTTATCTGTTTTTCATCGGATATTATCAGGCATTCAAGTATCTACCGATCTGGGGAATACGCATTTTAATGCTGGCGATTCCTATTGTTATAGCCATTGCCGGTGTGGTGTTTCTCGGGGAGTATCTGTTCGGTACAACAGTTCGCGGGGATGGCACTGATCCTTTTCGGGGTGGCAGGAGCGCTGCACTCCGGAAATTGTTTTCATAAAACAGAAACCTGGTATATTGCTCGATCCCTTTCCAGAAAATACAGAGTAAAGAGAATGAAAAAAATTGATTCCCATCATCATTTGATAGAAGAGGCGGGGTATGTCTCTATGCTGCTCAGGACGATGGATCGGTTGGGTATCGAAACATCAGCATTAATAGGACTTGGCCCGCTTTTCCGGCATTTATTCATCAGAAAACCATATGATCCTGCCTATAAAGCAGATAATGATGCAGTTGAAAAGGTTTCGCACCAGCACCCTGACCGGTTTATTCCGTTAGGATTCATTCGCCTCGGCACGGACGGACCGGAGACAGTAACAGAGCTGTATGAACGTGGTTTTCAGGGGATAAAATTTCACATTCCTTTAGAACGATATGATTCAAAAGAGTTTTTTTCTGTGTATCAGCGCGTTTGTGATCATAAACTGCCAGCGCTGTTTCACACCGGTGTGATCGGCTTGCCGCAGCCTGCGCCGGGAGAGGGCATTTCATCGTTTAACATGAGTTGTATTCATCTGGAAGCTGTTGCTCAGGAACTGCCGGATATGAAAATAATTATTGCTCATCTGGGTGTGCAGGATTATTTAACCGCGCTCACGTTAATCCGGATTTTTCCGAATATCTATGCTGATCTTTCAGGGTCAAACCCAGGCTGGCGCGCAAATATCCCGCTGGACCTTTGGAAACAGCTATTGTGGTTCCCTGATGCACATAAAAAAATATTATTCGGCAGCGATGTCCATGAAGCCGAAATCGGGGAGGGAATTACGATTTACGAAAATATTATTACCGCCGCCGGCTGGGGTGTTGCAGAACGAAAAAGCATCTACTATGATAATGCGGAAAAAATATTCATCCCGAGGTAGGATGCTTAAAAACAAGATAACCTTAAAAAAGACGCCGATACCTTGTTGGTGTTTATTATCTTTAAGGTTCAAGACAAGTTAACGGGGTTGACATAACCCTTAAGATATTGTCTTGAAATGAGTAATAAATATATTTTCCATTCACGGATTTCGGAGCACGACTTCCGGCGTATTATCCGCTACTTTTCGGTGGATATTGAAGCATCGAAGATGGCTGTTCTTACCGGGCTGAGTCGTAACACAACTCAGGTTGTTAAGAACTGTTCTGTAAAGGAGTTACTTCCTATTATACAACAGAAAGTTGATACAGAATCGATCGTATATACCGATGGATTTAAAAGTTACGATGGCCTGGTAAACTTCGGGTATCGGAAGCATTACAGGATTCATCATGGGGAGAATGAATTTGCTGCCGGACGAAATCATATCAACGGTATTGAAAACTTCTGGAGTATTGCCAAGGTTCGGCTTTCAAAATTCAGAGGAATTCACAAATCAACGTTTTATCTCCATCTGAAAGAGTGTGAATTCCGATTTAATCATCGTCACGAAAACCTCTATCAGATACTGTTAAAAATGTTCAGAAAACGACCCTTTAACTTGTCTTGAACCATCTTTAAAGCCATCTGGATTATTCCCCGATGTGTGTACTCTTCCGTTCGATCAGGGTTGGAATTAATTGTATGTTCTGCATCGAATCATTGCATTTTTCTGAAAGCAGTCGTTCGACAGCTAATCCAGCCATTTTTTTTATGTCGACACTGATTGTTGTCAGGGACGGAATGGTTTGTTCTCCCATCGGAAGATTATCGCAGCCAACAATGGCGACATCTTCCGGTACTCGTTTCCCTGCGGTTGATAAGGCGCGCAAAACGCCGAGCGCCATTTCGTCGTTGGTAAAAACTGCATCAAAATACAGTCCGGTTTCTAATGCGTCTCTAATGGCTTCATTAGCACTTTTGGCAGTAAAATCCACATCCAGAAAAAGAGACTCATCTATTTCAATATGATGCGCTGTCAGAGCTTCTCTATAGCCCCTTTCCGTGTCGCGGGTAAAATAATGGTCTTTCAGACCGCGTAACAGTACAATACGTTTTCTTTTGATTTTCAACAGATGTCGTACTGCTTTGCGGGCGGCTTCAGCGTAATCGGTAGTGATGGTTTCACAGGATTCTTCAAGCCTGGGGTCTCCAGCATGGTCAACGAGTACTGCTTTGGGAACGGTATTCAGTAATGTCTTTAATTGATCAACGGGAAAATAGCCTAAAATGATAAATTTTTTTGCGCGCGAAAGACGAAGTGTATTACAAAGAGAGACAAAATCGGCATATCCTATGCCGCAGCATCGAATAGCGCAATCATGCTCACGGGCATTCAGTTCCTGTTCAATTTCAACCAGCAGTTTGGAAAAGAACATGCCGGACAGAGACGTTGCGGTGCTGATTACAACGTCGACTACCGGACGCGATATAATTTCGTCTTTGCGGGGACGTCCCTGTCGGGCGTTAATCCGGTATCCCAGTTTTTCGGCGGTGGCCAGAATTTTTTTACGGGTTGTTTCAGAGATTGAAGCTCCCGGCCGCAGCGCCCGGCTGACTGTCATGGCGCTGACTCCGCATGCTTCAGCAATTTCAGTAAATCCAATACCCACACGTTTCGTTTTAATTTTAACTGTTTTTTGTCGGCTTGTTTTTTTCATGACAACTTTTTTCTATAATGTGTATTTCAATACTGCCGCATCCTGACAAAAACCTCAACGTTCTTATGTTAGTATACGTATTGCCTCACATAAAAAAGACACTGAAGGGGTGAGGATTTTTGATCATTGACCGGTCATGAGCTAGTCCTTTCGTTATCGTTTGTCAAGCGGCGGTTTTCTCAGCCTGTTTTTTCAGTTCTTCAATGCGGCGTAATTGTTTTTCGATCCGCCGGTTGAGTTCGAACGGGTCCAGTGTGTTATACTCCTTTTTTAGCGCTTTGGACTTTTCCGGGGTGAGGATGCCGCTGGCGGTCAACCGCTCGTACGGTGTGGCGGGTACATCGCAGGTTTTTACATACCGGCTCCCGACCCGTTCCTTGCCCGTCAGTTTCATGACCGGTTTAAAAAAGTTGTTCAGCTTCTCCCAGTCTGCATACAGGGTGTTGAGTTCCCCCACCAGCGCCGGATCTTCCAGCCGGTCGTAGCCCGGCAGCTCACGCACATGCGTCCAGTTTTTCTGTTCAGCATGGGCATTGTCGTTTTTGCGATACGGACGGCTACGTGTAAAACAGACCGGACGTTTGCGCTTCAGCAGATCATCCGCCAGGTGCTGATTGATAAACTCACTGCCGTTATCCAGATCAAAGCCCGGCAGCGCAAACGGCAGTTTACCTTCCACATCCTGCGTCTGCTCCGCCACCGCCGCTGCACTCTTATCCCATTCCGCACGCAGCACCGTCCACTCGCAGATTAAATCCGTATAGGTAACCGGCCGGCAGAACGACCCGCTCATTGATCTGCCGCAATGCACCACCGTATCCACCTCCAGATACCCCGGCCGGTCCACCGCTTCATTCGACGTGCGGATTGGAATCATGGTTTTCAGCAACGACCCCGGCTTCGTGCCGCAGTTGCGCTTCCGGCGGCACTGTGCTTTACGCGATTTTAACAGCCGGTCGATCTCGCCGGACTGATCTCAAGCAACTGCTGCCGGCATTCATCGCTCACAACTCCATGCCGCCGCTCATCATGCGGCAGCCAGGCTGGGATAGCTGTTTTCAGCCGCTTTGAACACAACTGACCCGTTGCCATCCACAACGCCGCCAGCACCTTTAGGAACTCCGGCGAGGCATACACCGGCGGTTTCCCGCGCTTTTTCGGCGATGGCGCATCCGACCGATTCAGCCGTTTAATGGCATATTTGCGTTCATAGCCGCACACCGCGCAAACCTCATCAAGCCGGTGCGATTTATACATCTTCCCCGCTGTTTTATATCTGCGGCATTGAATCGCCAGATACGGATCGCGTAATTCCAGACTCATCGTTTCCATCCTTCCAGCAACAGGGAGTCATCCTTATGAGTCAACGAAACAATCCGCCTCCCGCTTCTGTCTGCGCCTCGGTGTCTTTTTTTATGAGTCAACATCGTATAATCGATGTTCAAATAAAATTTAGTTGACACAACATAGGCCGTTTTGATTATTTAACAAATATATTGTGAAATTATTTATAAAGAAATTCTGGTATGCCCAAAGCGTTACTTCTCTAAACGCGGCATAATATTGTGGATATGAGATAGCAAAAGAAAAAGAAATGAACATATCTGGAATAGAAACACTTAATGATAACAGAATTTTCTTCTAACCCAAATCGTATTTGAACGACGGAAGATTTTAATCAGAAGGAGATTTCGTGAAGATGGCGCATAACAAGGATACATCAACATTCGCGGCCAGCAACGGCGGGGAAAAAGTAGCAGTGTGCGACCGGAATATGTGCAATTTTGCGACACCACCGGCAAAAGATAAAGTAAAGGTTGGAATCATAGGTCTTGGGCAGCGCGGTCGGTACGGTGAGGGAGGTGCGATGCATCGGCTGCCACTGGTTGCTGATGCGGAGATTACCGCACTTTGTGACATCGATGAAGCTCAGGTGCTTGAAGCGCAGAAAAAGCTTCGCGAGGTCGGCCGGCCAGAGGCAAAATCATTTTTCGGCAGCGAAGAGGCCTGGAAGAGAATGATCGATCTGGATTTAGACCTCGTATACATCGCCACCCCGTGGAAGCAACATGCCATGATGAGCCTGCATGCGATGTTAAACGGTAAACATGCTGCCGTTGAAGTGCCGGCGGCATTGACGCTGGATGAATGCTGGGCATTGGTGGAGACATCGGAAAAAAGCGGCAGACACTGCATGATGCTGGAAAACTGCTGTTATGATTTCTTTGAATTGCAGACATTTAATATGGTGCGTCAAGGGGTGTTTGGTGAATTGACTCATGCCGAAGGCGCTTATATTCATAACATGTGCAACAAACTCTCACTGGACGATGAGAAAAACGGAAAAATCTGGCGCTTTAAACAGAACGATTCGAAGAACGGAAATTTATACCCAACACATGGGCTCGGCCCGATTGCTCAATGTATGAACATTAACCGCGGCAATCAGTTTTCATATATGGTGTCGATGTCAAGCCAGGAAGCCGCGTTTACTGATTATGCGGTACGGCATGGTCGTGAAAAGTACACGCACCTGAAGCATTATCGCAGCGACATGAACACGTCGCTGATCAAATGCGTTAAAGGGCAGACGATTATGCTGCAGCATGATATCAGTACTCCGCGTCCCTACAGCCGGATCTATTTACTGCAGGGGACCGGGGGCATTGCATATAAATGGCCGGTACAAAATATTGCGCTGGCCGGTAAAGACGAGGGACATGAATGGCTGAATCCGGAGGAATTGAAAGAACTGGAAGCAAAATATGAACATCCATTAAGTCGTACGATCGGTTCGATTGCTAGAAAAATCGGTGGACACGGCGGAATGGACTTTATCATGGATTACCGGCTGATCTATTGCCTGAAACACGGGCTGTCGCTGGATATGGATGTGTATGATGCCGCAGCGTGGAGTTGTATTACGCCGTTGAGCATTGAGTCAGTATCTAAAAAAAGTGTAGCAGTGGATGTTCCTGATTTTACGCGCGGTGCCTGGAAAACGAATGTTCCTTTAGGAGTGGTGGATGTTGATTTATCTGAAACAACACCAGCGGGATGAAGAAAGGATTTGTTGATGAAGAAACCGAATATTTTAATACTCATGAACGACCAGCATCACGCGGGATGCTTTGAATATGCCGGACATCCGGATGTCAAGACGCCGAATATTGACCGCCTGGCGGCGGATGGCGTGAATTTTCGGAATGCATTTTGTCAAAACGGCATCAGTGTTCCTTCACGGGTTAGTTTAATAACAGGACAGTATCCTTCAACGCACGGTGTTTTCGGCAGTGACACAATGGGGATTCCGGCCTCATTGATCTCGCTGCCGGCATATTTGCAGAACTTCGGCTATCAAACGGCCATGATTGGAAAAAAACATATGCCGAACTGGCCGACTCACGGGTTTCAATATGAGCGGCTTTGTTATCACGCCGATGCGCCGGTGCGTGAGCTCCATTATTACAACTATCTCAAAAAACATAATCTGCATGCACATTATGACGAGCTCGGCGATGTTGAAAAATTCACCAGCTTTGACAGCCCGATTCCGAATGAACATTCGATGGAGGTCTGGACGGCCAACGAAGCGATAAATTATCTTCGTACCCGCGACCGGTCTAAGCCGTTTATTGCGGAAGTCTCCTTCGAACGGCCGCACCCGCCATTGTCGCCTTCGCACGATTGCCCATTCAGCTATGATCCGGACGCGTTAACCCTGCCGGAAAACCGGCGGGAAAATATTGGCGACAGTCCGTTTTATTTTAACCGGAATGTAGAGCTTAAATGGTCGGCCGCCACACATGGTGAACAGGTGTTGCGGCAGGCGCTGGCACGTTATTATTCATTAATTACGCTTATTGACCAGCAGATCGGCCGAATTGTGGAGAGTTTGAAAGAGACGGGCGATCTGGAGAACACAATTATTATTTTCACCGCCGATCACGGAGATTTCGCCGGTGAATACAGCCGGATGGCCAAAGGCTGGAGTTACGACGCCATCTGTCGTATTCCGATGATTGTCCATTTCCCGCAGCGGTTTGCGCCGGCAGAACGCATAGATGAGCTGATTGAGCAGATTGATATTTTCCCGACGTTATGCGACCTGCTTGACATTCATGTTCCCCGGGCGGTGCAGGGGAAATCGCTGCTGCCAGTGCTTGACGGAGTTACGGCACCGGAACGGGACACTGTATTTTTTGAATACGCGACCTGTAAAACAGTTCGTACCCGGGAATACAAATTAAATTATGGATTTGATGGCGAAAAAGGAATCGGTGAGCTGTTTGATTTGCGGAACGATCCGCATGAATATGAAAATCTGTTTAATTCGCCGGCATACCGGGATGTCCGTGAAACGTTAATCCGGCGGCTGCTGGACTGGCAGCTGGAAATACAGCAGCCGGTGAACTGGCAGCCGGCGGATACGAATTATCCGTCAACCCGCTGGTTCAATAATCCGACAAGATGAAAACGCATAATCATAATGATTTTTATAAAAAACGCTGTACGGCGGAACCGTTCGCACGCCGCTCGGTTTCAAGGTGCAGACAGGTTTGTATGTCTCAATAACAGAAGGAGTAAATCAATGACCCCATCAATATCCAAAGCTGAATTTCAGGAAAGAATGCAGAAATTTCAGACAAACATTAAAGCTGCCGGGCTTGATGCCGCACTGGTGCACGGCATCGAATGCGACTGCGCCAATGTCCGATATCTTTCTGAATACTGGCCGACGTTTGAAGCCGCCGGAGTTTTCGTGCCGGCTGAAGGAACCCCGATTTTGCTGATCGGCCCGGAAAGTGAAGAGTACGCCAGAGAGCGCAGTGTGATTCCCACGATTCTGAAAATGGTTCCTTACCGTGAATCCGCGGAGCCGGAATATCCGGGAATGCCGGGAATCGTAGGCTGGACCGATGTGCTGAAAACAGCCGGTATAGGAGCAATAAAAAAACTCGGGATTGTGAGTTCTGCGATTACTTCAATGCCGGTGATCAATTCCCTGATGGCCGAACTGCCGGACGTGGAAATTATCAAAGCTGACGATACGCTTCAGTCGCTGCGTTTTATCAAGTCCGAAGCCGAGCTGGCCTGCATGCGCAAAGCTTATGAAATTGGCGAGCTGGCGATTAAAGCAATTTTAAATGAAATTAAGCCGGGCATGACAGAGCTTCAGGTAATCGGAATCGCTCAGCGCGAAATTTATAGGCACGGCAGTGAATATGAAGGGCATGCGCTCTATTGTTTCAGCGGAAAACGTACGAACAGCGGCATCTGCCGTCCAAGTCATAAGGTGATTAATGCCAATGAAATGATCCAGCTTAATATCGGCGCGCGCGTGGCCGGTTATTCGTCCAGTGTCGGTTTGCCGTTTTCCATTGGCGCGCTTCCGGCGGATCAAAAAGACCTGCTGGAATTCGGCTTGAAGGCGCATAAGAAAACGATCGAATTGATGGGTGGCGGACGGCCTGCTGCGGATGTTGTGAAACAGTATGAAGCGTGGGTTGAAGAGCAGGGATACACCAAATTTATGCTGTACGGTCCGTGCCATTCAATCGGAATGATGGAGGTTGAACGTCCATGGATGGAATCGGTTTCCACATTCAATCTGGTTCCGAATATGACCTTCCAGGTGGATACATTTTTCCATACGCCGGATTACGGATTGCGCTGGGAAAACGGCGTTATTATTAAGCCGCAGGGGGTTGAACTGCTTTCGCAGAAATACATGAAAATCGTTGAACTGTAATTCAGGGCGGAATGGGGGCAGGCGTGAGTGAGCTGTTAAAAATCTGGCGCTCGCCGGCAAGTGCATTTGGAAAATTCAGCGACCGGTATGATCCGTCCGAGGAAGAAACCTGGAATGTGCTTGACGCGTATACCGATGACGAACTCAAACGCATTGCAGATTCCGGATTTAATGCCATCTGGGTTCATGCGCTGCTCCATCATATTGTTCAGACGCCCGATTATCCGGAACTGGGGATTGATGCCGCAGAGCACCAGCGGCGGTTGAATGGATTGATTGACCGGGCGGCGCAGTACGGACTGTCCGTATTTTTATATATGCAGCCGCCGCGCGCGCTGCCGGAAAAACATGAACTGTTCCGGAATCACCCTGAGATTATGGGACAGCGCGAGTTGGCTCAGGGGTGCGATTACGACGAAACATTCACGGTCTGTTCCATGTGCACCTCTCTGTCGTCAGTTAAAGCATACCTTTACAATTCAGCCGCAGAGCTGGCACGGCAACTGCCCGGGCTGGGCGGTATTATTCTGATTACGGCATCCGAATTTCCGGCGCATTGCTGGTCGCGGCGCGGAAATACGATTACTGCTTTTGGCGACCGGGAATACAAAGACATCGAATGCCCGCACTGCCGGCGGCGCGATCCATGTGAGGTTGCCGGTGAAGTGATTCAACTGATGCGCGCAGGAATCCGCAGTGAAAACAGTGCGATGAAAATCATCGTCTGGAACTGGTCATGGACAATGTATGAAAATCCGCCGTGCCGGAAAATTATTTCCGGATTGCCGCAGGATGTCACTCTTCTGGCAGATTTTGAGCGCGGCGGAAAACGTGTAATTCTGGGCAAAGAGCGGGATATTGATGAATATTCGCTCGGTTATGCCGGCCCGTCTGAACAGTTTATTGAATCCTGGAAACTGGCGGAATCCTGCGGTCTGCAGATTATGGCAAAACTGCAGATCGGCACAACGCATGAACTGGCCACCGTGGCGAATCTTCCCGTAATCGGTAATGTTTACCAAAAAGCGGTCAAAATTCTGGAGATGAAGCTGGCAGGATTCATGGGAACCTGGAATTTCGGTAATATGATCACGGCCAACACGGCGGCATTGAATTTCTTTCTGGATCAAACCGCTCCGGTGGATCAGAACGCCGCGTTGAAAAATTTTGCGGACTATTATTTTCCCGGCGCGAATGCAGAAAAAATCGTCGCGGCATGGGATCTGTTTGGCGAGGCGATGGCCTCCTATCCATTCTCCATCCCATTCCTTTATGCCGGGCCGGCAAATTTTGCCTGCATCCTGCCGATGAAGCCGGCGCCGTTAAGCGGAACGCCGGTCGGGCGGTCGTGGCTGCCGGATGAACGCGGCGACGATATGAGTGCGGCGCTGAGTCCATATTGCATTGAAGAGGTGATCGAAGGTTTTACAGCGCTGGTTGAACGGTGGGATCGTGGAGTGGACATATTGTCCGCCGGGCTAAAAAACATCAATTCTGTGCATGCCGGACAGGAGCTGGATAATGCAACCGTGTGCGGCTGTCTATTCGCCAGTACGTTGCATTTTTCGCAGGTCTATGCGTTGCGGAAAAACTGGGATGATGCCTCGTTGCCAGAATACCGCCGGATTATTTCCAGTGAGATTGAAAATCTGAAAAAACTGCTGCCGCTGGTCGAAAAAGATTCGCGGTTCGGATATCATATTGAATCGCACGGATACCAGTTCGATGCACAGCGGATCAAAGCTCAAATTAAAGAATTGACGAAACAGCTAACCGGCTGAAATGCGTTTAGCCGCATAGCGTAATTATAATTGAATGGATGAAAAATTAACAGAGGAGGGGAAATGGGTGTGAAACGTATAATGATAAATTTGTTTTGAAATAAGGCACAGTTACAATTGAAAGAGAAAAAATTAACAGAGGAAAGGGAACGGGTGTGAAACGTATAATGATAAATTTGTTGTTTGTTATGTTTATGGTGTTTGTTTCAAATCCACCGGCGGCACTATCGGAAGATTTGCTGTTCCATGCCGGATTTGAAGATTCGATTGATGCAAACTTTGCCGGCGGAAGCCGCGCCGGCAGGTACATGAATGTAAAAGAAAAACCTGTTTTCAGGCCGGGGAAGTCCGACAAGGGAATCAGTGTCGGTCGCGGACAGTCGGCGGTGATCTATCAGGCTGATGGCAATATATTTTCGGATGAAGGGAGCCTGACGTTCTGGGTTAAGGCTGATGAAGGCAAAGGCTGGCATAATGTTCGCGGTTCAGGAGGCAACTATGTTTTTTTCCGTGCACGTGCTGAAAATAAATCGGATCTGCTCATTTATAAATATGATCACAGTGCGACGGTCTGGATGTTTTTAAGGGTGTATGACGATTACGGTTCTGTGACAACTCATAATTTGGTTTTCCCGGCATTCAACGAATATGAATGGAACTGCATCGGCATGGTCTGGGAAAAAGAAAACGGTATTGAAGTTTACCTTAACGGGGTTCCCGTCGCTTCAAACGGCGATTATCAAATGCCGGCTGAGTTGGTGGAGTTTTCTTTCGGGAATCCGTGGGCGGGAGCGGAAGATAACCGGATTCAAGATGAGTTAAAAATTTACAGTCGTGCATTCAACCGGTTTGAAATGATGGATCTGTACCGGACGGAGGCACAAATTATGCACGCGCAGGTGATCGGTGTACCGCCGCTGTCTGAACCGGTTACTGTGGATGGAGTCATTGATTCTGATGAATGGAAAAACAGCGTGCGCTTCCCGCTAACGTATAATGCCAGCCGTGGCGGGCCGGCTCATCCGTTGACCTGGGTGAACCTTGGATATGATAAGGAATTTCTTTATTTTTCACTGTCCACTCGTATTCCGGATGAAGCACTCGAAGATCCCGAGAGGATGCTTCTTCGGGGAGCATTGCGCTCAAATGAAACTAAACATGACACGGCAGTAATTTTTGACGACAGTTATGAATTACGCATTGCCGCATTTGATCCGGCCTCGGATAATACTAAAGATTCTGTTTACCGTTTAGTTGTGAACGGAATCAATACGCATTACGATTACGAGCTGCTTCCGCCAAAAAACCATGCCAGATTGCAGTGGGATCCAGACTGGGAAACGGCTTCTGTGCTGAGCAGTGATCGCTGGCAGGTGGAGGGGAAAATTCCATTTTCCTCATTTGGAAATATGCCTGAAGCCGGCGATGTCTGGGGGATATCTTTTTTCAGAATATGGTGGATGTTAAAAGAAGAGATAAACGGGCTGGTTCCGTGGGGCGAGATACGTTCTCTTGGATGGCGCGATGCAGTTGACGGAATGGCACGCATGCTTTTTCTTACCGGAAACGACCCGGTTCTGCAGATCGTTTCAATGGACGGATTGACTGTCGGCGAACCGGATCTGAAATTCACCGTGCGGAATCAAAGTGCTCAGTCAATAGATGCACAATTCAATTTATGTTCCGCTAATGATGAAAAACTGCTTGAACAGCGCGTGGCGCTTGCCGGCAGTGAGGCGCAGGAAATTTCTTTTTCCGCGCCGGAATTTTATAACTCAGCCGGCGCTGCTGAACTTTCTGTCAGCGTTTCAGCACCGGATGCAGCTTCCTTATTTAACATGCAGTTTCCGGTAACCCGTGAAGAGGGTGCACGTATTACTTTCAAGTATTATCCTTCATATGAAAAAATCCGGATAGGTGCGAATATCTCTTCGCTGGGTTCTGCACAGAATGTCAGCGGTGTGTGCGCGCTGAAAAAAAGCACCACGGAAGAGAGCGTCGCTCAATGTGAAGTTATAATAAAAGGAAGTTTGGCTGTCGCGGAGCTGGATATCCATAATGTTCCGGCAGGACTGTATACAATGGAGCTCCGCTTAAAAAATAATGAGTCAGGACAGGAACTGACGGAAGAACGGAAATTCGAAAAACAGCCGCTGCCGGACTGGCTGGGTAATACAATCGGCGTTACCGGTGTTCCGGTTCCATGGAGCCCGGTTGAACTGTCGGAAAACAAGATCAGAATATGGGGTCGGGACTATGTGTTCGGCTCACTGCTCCCGGTAGCGATTGATACACAGGACACACCGTTGTTAACCGCTCCGGCGTATCTCACCGGTGTTATAAATAAAAAATCAGAGACACTTGCCGCCGGTGAAAACACGGTTTCATCACATACTCCGGAAGAGATCTGTCTTGCCGGCAGTGCGGCTGGAAACGGCTGGAAATTTTCAAGCCGCAGTACAGTTGAATTCGACGGGTTCTGCTGGACCGTGCTTACACTGGAAGCAATTGAAGATATTGAAGTTGATCAATTGTCAGTTACATTCCCTCTGGCAAAAGAGGCCATGACGCTGATTAATCCGTCTGATCACTCTCTGATTACAACCGGAAGGCTGCCGCAAGAAGGCTGGAAAGGCGCCGTCAGACCTCTTTGGCTCGGCGATGAAGATGCCGGCATACATTTTATCTGGGAGCAGGCTGATCAATGGAAAGGTCCGGTTGACGAGCAGATCCATGTACGGTGTGCCGGTGATAATGTTACGGTTCAAATGAATCTGATTGCTGAGCGGACGGTATATAAAAAAGGATCAATTGCCGAGTTTCCGTTTGGATTTCAGGCCACGCCGGTTAAGCCGATCCGTAAGTATCGTGACTGGCGTATTGCTGCAGATCCGGCAACAACTGCAGAAACCAATGTGACTTTTGTGCAAATGTGGACGCCGAACTGGTCCGTATCGCCGGACACCGGCGCCACCGCCGGTGCTACGCTGTATCCGATGCCGAAAGATAATCTCGCTCCGCTCATCAGACAGCTGCCGGACGGACGGAAGCTTATTCAGATGCCATATAACTCACTGAAAAACACCTGGCCGAAACGGCCGGAATTTGAACTGTTTAAAGATGAATGGCTGTTAACCTGGGATAAACAGATTAATGAAGTGTTTGAAGTTGCCTGTCCGGCTCCGTCCTATCGTGATTATTATATGTATACGATGAATCATCTGTTTGAAAAAACAGATGTCCCCGGACTGTATTATGATGTATCATTGCCGAACCACTGCGCGAACCCGATGTGCAAAGAGCATGCGCTTGACGGGCTGAATTTTAAAGCAACACGGGCTCTGCTGCGGAGGGTGTATTCATTGGCAAAAAGTAAAGATCCTGACAGTATCATCGTTTTTCACTCATCCAGCTGGTTTCACATGCCGGTATTAAGTTTTGCCGACATGCAAATTGTGGGAGAAAATTTCGCTGCACTGCTGGATCATAAAAATAACCGCGGCTATGAGAAGACACAGTTAACGTTAGATGCGTTTCGTGCTGCGTACAGGGGCGACAACTTAGGTCATAAAACCGGATTTCTTCCTCAATTCTCCCGTGTGGGGAGTATTAAATGGGAAGAGTGGAATGAAATAGGTTCAGGGCATGCGGATTACATTATCGGCATGACGCTCCTGCATGACGCCCTGTTATGGGTTGCTTATTTCCCGAAAGAATTTATGGCCCCGCTATATGATATATTTAATCAAACCGGCTGGGGAAATGACTGGGAATATATTCCGTACTGGACACAGCAGTATACTCAGACACTTCCGATCGACGATACCGCCGTCAGTTTCTATAAGCGACCGGATGGCAAACAGTATATGGCCGTTGTATTCAACGCAACAGATCAGGAACAAAGCCTGCAGTTAGAGATAGATCTTGCGGCCATGGGATTGTCTGCCGCAAATACCAGTATTCAGAAAATGCTGCCCGACCATCAGGAAATACCGCTTAAAAAAAGCATTCAAATCAATATGCCGCAGTATTCTTACCAGGTATATTTATTGACAGATCGTATAGGGGAATAATTTCTCTTGAGCTCAAAAGGTAGATTGTAAAAATACGTGCCCGGTTGGAGGGGAAGAAATTCCATGCCAGAATGAATCGTTCAAAATAAAAGAAAGGGGCATTCGGGCATGGAACAGACAACCTCATCCGCAAAAAGGAAAACATTTGAGCCAGATCGAAAGATCTGGCTGCGGATGAATTAATATCCGTCCACCGCAATTTTTTGAATTTTGAAACAGCTGAAAAACAGTTCAATCAGAAAATAGCGGCATGACTCAAAAAATTCCAGTCAGGCATTTGCTTTTACAATCTGCTATGGGCTGTATTTTATAATATATCCTTTGCTAATAACTTATATAAAATACGTTGCCGCTCACGTTGAGATGGAAGAATGATATTTTGCAGTCGCACACGTTTTCAGAATCAGACCCGCCGTATTTGGCAATCTTGCCGTCATCGGCGCTTTTCACATTCATAAAATTCAGCCTGGCTGACCCGTTTTATGCGGTTGAAGGCAGAACACCAATGAATGAGCTTCTTGATTGCCGCGAACGCGACGTTTCGCTGCGTTCATACCAGCTCCGAGAGGAGCTGTGATGAAAACAAGAACCCCGAGTTTCCTCGGGGGTATCTATGCTGATAACTAAATCCCGTACGTCATCTTCTTAATCACGGTATGTTCCAAAGCGGAAACTTTCGACTTCCGGCTTCCGCCGTTCGCGCAAAATAATTTCTTCCATTTGTGCAACGATGTCTGGATGCTGCACGGCAATATCGTTTGATTCAGAGATATCTGTTTTCAGGTTATAAAGCCGGGCCGGCAAATCCGGTTGGTAGAGTATCAATTCTTTTACTAGTTTCCAGTCACCCATGCGCACGGCGACCTGTCCGCTATACCCGGGGTAGTCCCATAACAGAAAATCGTGTGTTTTCTGCTGCGGCTCTCCGAGCATTTCCGGCAGAATGCTGATGCCGTCCGCTGCCGGCGGCACACTGACGCCGGTTAATTCGGCAAAAGTCGGCATCAGGTCATACTGAATGCCGACAAAGTCAGAAACCGTACCGGCAGAAATTTTTTGCGGCCAGCGCGCAATAAAGGGAATGCGAACACCACCTTCAAAAGTATCTCCTTTCAAGCCGCGCAAGGGCCCGACACTGTTGAAAAAGGTGTAATCAACCTGCTCGCCTAAAAACGTGGTACCGTTATCTGATGTAAAGATCACAATGGTGTTTTCATCAAGATTCAACTCTTTTAGCTGTGCGAATATCCGGCCGACCTGCCGGTCCATAAAAGAAATCATTGTGGCATAGCAGGCGCGCGGCGTCGGGTGGGGCTGATAGCTTTGTCCGGTATACGGTATTTCTTCCCATTTATCTAAATAAGGTTTGATGTATTCTTCCGGAACCTGCAATGCGAGGTGCGGCAGTACCGTAGCATAATAGAGAAAAAACGGTGCGTTACGTTTTTCGCGAATGAACTGCAGCATTTCATCGGCAATGAGCTGGGGCGCGTATTGTGTGCCGTCAAGCAGTTGAGGTACGCCGTCACGATCCAGATACGCCGGATAAAGATTGTGTGCATGCGCTTGGCAGCTGTATCCGTAAAACCGGTCAAAGCCCTGTTTTAGCGGGTCGCCGGAAGTGCCGGCGACACCAAGCCCCCATTTACCGAAACAGGCCGTGGCATAACCGGCGTCTTTCAGCATTTCTGCAATGGTAATGTCATCTGCCGGCATCGGCAGTTGACCGGGATAAAGTAAAGCACCGTTGGCCAGCCGTCTTTCCGGCATATCCATTTTTTTATTGTTGCGAATATACGAATGACCAGCGTGTTTCCCGGTGAGCAGCATATAGCGCGCCGGCGCACAAACCGGTGCGCTGCTGTAAAACTGAGTGAACCGCATTCCTTCCGCCGCCATTGCATCAAGGTGAGGCGTTTTGATTTTCTGCTGGCCGTAGCAGCCGAGTTCGCCCCAACCGAGATCATCAGCGAGGATCAGGATAATATTCGGAAGCTGCACATTTTCCGCACCGGCAGAAACAGCGGTAGCGGCAATTAGAGAAGACGATATAATGCTGTTCATTTTATACTTTCCTTATTTTTAACATTTTTAAAGTGATCGTAGATTGTTTGGATAGCGAAATGTCATATTTTGTTTTATACTGTATTTCTAGCCATAAAAGCAATTCGAATTTCATTTTTATTAATATTTATGCTAAAAATAAGGCATGAAAAAAAGTAAAAAATTTACTTTTCAATGAATAAATTTTATATATCATATAGCATGTTAAAAGAAAAGGTGGTGAAAGCTTAATTTATGAATTTCGAGTGAAGAATAGTCTGTTTTCTTGGGATGTATAGTGTACAAGTATTAATTGACAGACAGACGACAGGAGAACAGTTTTTAGACATGGCGAATCCAAGGAAAATACGAAATCCACGATTTCTGATTCACGAGAGGGAGTGTAAGCTATTAATTCGGGATAGCAACCAAGGCATAAAATCAAGCACAGAATAAACGAATGGTTCAATCACAAAAAAATGGAGGTATAAAATGAGAAATAGAGTAAAACTGAATACAATAATCATATCAGCAATTATATTAACATTCGCATTAAATTCTTCAGCAATACCCATGTGGGATGTTGATTTTTCCGGAATGGCAGAGGGAGTAGCGCCCACTTTGGGCTCTGCGGTTGCCGGCCAGACAAACACGAGGCCGACAGGTGTTGCTGCTGCTGGAATTACTGTTACTAATAATTATACTGCCGGCGGAGTAATACTGCCGGGGTCTTCTGCCGTATTTTCACATCCTTCCGGCAGTGAAAATAGGCAGCTTACTTTCGTGGGTGCAACTGCTGATTATACGGCTGGAGAAACATTTGTGTTAAGCTTTAAGGCACTTGCTAACAGAGAAGAAACCAGTACAATAGGAAATACTCTGCAACTTAAATTTCGTAATGCAAGCAATAACATATTTTCAACGGTTACCTTTCGGGGAAATGGAGATGTGCTATTATCAACTACTTTAGGCGGTGGCACCACTACATTTTTGTCTGTCTATAATCATAACGAGCTTATGGATATAGAAATAGCATTTAACTTTGCAGATGGGGCTACCGGCAGCCTGGCGTTAAATATTAACGGCAATCCTGTTGGAGATCTGGCATTGGGCGCAGCGAATCCTCTGGATTGGGGTATTCGCGATTTCTGGTTCGAGCGCGGAGGCGCCAATATATCATTTGAGTGGGCGCTTACGGATATTCAGACAATTCCCGAACCCGGAACGTCGGCGTTTTTATTTGTTGGTGTGGCCGGTGCCACATTGATTGTCAGAAGAAGAAATAAGCTGTAAGCGCGCATCTCGTTGCAAGAATTGCATTATAAAAGGCGGCACGCACTGCCGCCTTTAAAACAAGGCAGAAAATAAAAAAGGTTTTTTGTGGCATTTTATGCAATTGATTGCGGATTTTTACAGGAGGCGCCTAAGGAAAACGGAGTGCCGAATGAAGAATAAGAAACGGATTATCAAAGCAGTAATTGTTGCGGTTTGTATTCTGAATTGTGAAGCAAAAGTAGAAAACCACAATTTTGAGCGAACAGATCCGTCGCTTATATTGGAATCCATTCTCCGCCTTTCACATAAATACAGTAACGGTACGTGGACGTCTGCGCATACGGCGGCAGGTAAACGCAAATTTGTCATTGAGACTGATGGCACCAACAGATATGCAGCGGTCGTATGCGACTACGTTCCGGCGGTGACCGGCTTAGGACAGTTTATTGACGGTGGCTTTTATGCCGGTGAAGTGCAATTCTCCTACGATATGAGATATCTTGCGGTTGATTCCAGAGCGGCATACCGGATTGTTGTTATCGGAATTAATGCGAATGGATCCAGTCAGGTTTGTTCAAAACTTACCGGCGGAGAGGCCATGAGAGAAATCGAGGCGCCGGAAGCAGTTAATCAGGACGTCAGTAAAGGTCTTTTCCACGACGTGAGCGGAAGAGCCAGGGGCGATATTTTGTATGACAGTACCGTAACCGGGCTGAGCGGGAAGTCTGACTGGAAGACGGTTTCAAAAACATTCACGGTTGAT
This sequence comes from Kiritimatiellales bacterium, assembly GCA_041656295.1. NCBI lineage: Bacteria > Pseudomonadati > Kiritimatiellota > Kiritimatiellia > Kiritimatiellales > Kiritimatiellales bacterium. Next base: position 28,344 of record JBBADV010000003.1, read on the forward strand.
AAAAAATATACCTATCTCGGTATAAAAATAATGGTTACCGGAGTCCGGACAGACGTTACGCAAGCTTACGTTCATTTTGATAATATTAATCTTAATGTTAAATAATACGGCTTACCAGTACCGGATAAAATATTGTTTAAGAGCGCACATTATTTTTTGTGAATGTATTTTATCGTTTATAAAAATGAGAATTCGCCGGTGGCATGATCGTTTTGATAATCTAAAACTTACAGTTTTTTTGCAGAAGCAAACTGAGTATCGTAAATTTATTATATACAATGTTATTATCTACAAGCACGGTACAGGCAGAACGGGTGAATAAAATAATAGGAAAGGAAAATACAATGAGAGTAATCGTGAACATGGGACTGATTATAAGCATTGCGGGGATGATTCAGGCAAATCTACTGGTTGATCCCGGATTTGAGAATGAACAGCTTACGAAACAGAGTTTCATCACTCCAGGTGATACATCTACATGGATATATGCAGAACCCTCGGCTGATCGCGGATTTAAAATCGTTACGCAGGGAACTAATAAATATATGGCATTGAGTGCGCCGTCCGGCGCTGGCAATTCTGTGCTTGGAATAGGACAGATTTTGAACAGCAGTTCTTTAACCGGTGCGTTTGAGTTTTCTTTCGATGTATCGTATGACACTGATAGAGCCAATGCGGCATACCGGGTTGTTGTTGTCGGGCTTAACTTAAATGGAACAAGTAAAACCCTTACCGGCAGCTTAATTGATGCAAATGCCCTTACTGTCATGGATGTGGTGAATACGACCGATGCTATGGGCATTTTTAGAGATGCAGATGGCGTGGCTGACGGTGAGATTCTTTTTGATAAAATGGTAAGTTTAGGAAGCGGCGCATCCAGCGACTGGACAACGGAATCCGGTACTTTTACAATCACCGATGCGTATGATTATATCGCTGTGAAAATACTAGCTGTAGGATTCATGAATAGTGGTAACACTTCAGGGAAAACGATTTGTTTTGATAACGTTGTTTTAGTTCCTGAACCGGCAACCGCCGGGCTGTTTATTCTTTCCGGAATCGCGGCATGTTTATCACGTAAATATATTCGCCGGTAATCAGACAAAACAGGATATGCAGTGCAAAAAGCGGTACTCGGGCCGCTTTTTGCGCTTTAAGAGTGGGTTGTTAGGAATTTCAGGTCGTAACACGTCTCGGTGAGGCACCTGTAGATGAATCATGGATTCCTACTAAACGGACTTCGCTTTACGCCGAAACCCTGGATTTATTAACAACGGTGTGCTGGCGGAAATGAGCAAGGGAATTGCAACGAATGCAAAAACAGTGCAGTCGGAAAATGTGCAAACAGCAGATTCATGACAGTCGATGCCGCGACATAACCGAGCGCGTCGGCGGCGATGGTTGTTGTACCGAGATCGGTGCCTGAATACTCAGTATGTTCTGTCGCTGAAATGCTAATAATTATTGGCAAAATGCCGGTGATTGCCCTGTTGGTGAGCGTGGAGGAAGTGACGATGCTGATAGTCCAATTTGCTGGCAGAGTGTAAATGCTGCCTGTAATAGTCATACAACGTCAGAGGCATATGCGGAATGCGTTCGGGAATAGCGCGGAGCAGACCCATCGACCGAACAGTATGCTGAATCAGGAAATGGATAAAAACAAGATAGCTCGGTGTTCCGATGTGTGATGAACAGTTTGTAAATATGCGCTAGCATAAACAATAATATAGGTTTCAGCCAGTATATAAAAAACGATGCATAGCAGGGAAGTTGAAATGATTTCTGTTTTACAATTATGCTAAGCGCTGTTAAATGAATCCGTTCATCTTGCGCTGGTGCTGGCAAAATTGTGTGCGCGGGAAAAGAATTACGAGCAGGGAGGATATTGCTGCCACACCGATAAAAAACCGCCAGCTCATGTCGTGCGGCGGCTGCCAGCTCGTCAGTGTCGGCCCTGCGATTACTCTGGCATAGAAAACGACCTGTGACGGATTCATAAAAAAACGCCGGCGCTCCGGATAAAGGGCAGAAAATACCATAGTGCTCATATTTTCAATCATGATGCCGCCACCCATATCCATCAAAATTCCGCCGGTGATTGCCATATTCAAATGCGCTGCGATGATCCATGAACCAGTGTACCGGCAAGCAGCAGAATGCAGGCGACAGACAAAACAGCTTTTCCCCCGATGTAATCCGCCAGAATCCCGTAAATAATCGCTGCCAGAAGATAACCGCAGAATTGAACTGCCGACACTTGCACCAGAGTGCCGGAATCAACATTCAATGTGTCTGCCGCCCGCAGGGCATAACCGCAGCGGTGCATTTGAAAAAGCGGAAATACGAAAAGAAATGATAACGCCGTTGCCGTGGCGAATTTACCGGCGTCGGATCGTAGCTGTATACTTTGCGCCAAGTTTATGCACTTTTTTCTTGAAAACAGCCACTGCGTTCTTGTTTATTTAACATTATTAATGTGAAATAATTACAGTCTGCGGCGGGTTGCAATTCTAAATCATGGTATCCGATGATAAGACAGTGTAATTTCTCAGTACCAACCTGAGGGAGAAAGATAGAAGTTATGTATATGACATTGTTTGATTGGAGCATTACCGTTATAACAATGGTACTAGTTATCTTTCTGGTGCAATATACGAAACGTTATGTCCGTACGGTTTCAAGTTTTCTGGTGGGAGGCCGAGTAGCGGGACGTTATCTACTAACAGTGGCCGGTGAAATGGGAGCAGTAGGTGCAATTTCTCTTATTGCTCTTTGGGAATCGCAGTATTTTTCCGGCTGGGGAGCGACCTGGTGGGGAGTTCTTCAGCAGCCGTTTGTGCTGATACTGGTTCTTTCAGGCTGGGTGATTTACCGGTACCGGCAGACGCGTTCATTAACTCTGGCGCAGTTTTTTGAAAAACGGTACAGCCGGAACTTCCGGGTGTTCACTGGTTTAACTGGGTTTGTTGCCGGTGCGATTAATTATGCGATTTTTCCGTCAGTTACGAGCCGGTTTATCATATATGTCTGTGGCATTCCGGAATACAATGTGATGTTCGGTGGGCTGACGGTTTCATTGAGCTATGCACTCATTATGCTTATCATGGTGGGGTTTGCTCTATGGATTACCTTGCGTTCCGGACAGGTTGGTATTATGATAACTGATGGCATTCAGGGGTTGATAGTTGTAACGCTTCTGCTGGTATTGTCTGTATATCTTGTTCAACTGTGCGGCTGGGACCGGATCGGTGAAGCGCTGACCAATACGCCGGATCCTGAAACACGTTCTATGATCAATCCATTTAAAACGTCGCAGGTGCGTGATTTTAATATCTGGTTTTATGCGATTGCAATTTTCGGAGCATTTTACAGTCGTATGGCGTGGCAGGGCAACAGCGGGTATAATGCGGCAGCAAAATCGCCTCACGAAGCACGAATGGCCGGAATTCTGCAGATGTTCCGCACGACCACATATGCCCTGATAGTCGGCAGTATGGCCATGGTCGCATATACGGTGATGCATCACACGGATTTTGCGGATATCGCAGCAGTGGCTCAGGAGCGGATTACTGCTATTCTTAATCCGACCGTCCAAAAACAGATGACAGTGCCACTGGCGATTAGCAGCGCGTTACCAGTTGGATTACTGGGTTGCCTAGTTGTAGTGGTTATTTCGATGGCGGTGACCACCGATGATACTTATCTGTTATCGTGGGGAAGTATTTTTATCCAGGATGTTATCCTGCCGTTCCGGAAAACCCCATTATCGCCGGGAGCACATTTGCGGCTGTTGCGCTGGTCGATCACCGGAGTTGCCATATTCGCTTACCTGTTCAGCCTTCTTTTCCGGCAGACACAGTATATTTTTATGTTTTTCGCCATTACTGGTGCGTTATTTACTGCTGGAGCCGGTTCAGCAATTATCGGTGGGCTTTACTGGAAACAGGGCACGACCGCTGGCGCCTGGGCGGCCATGCTTACCGGTGCAGTCCTTTCAGTGTCGTCTATTATCATCCAGCAGCAGCCGTTTCATCGTCTACCGGTGCATATTGATGCACCTACGGCTGCATCTGTGATGATTAACCATGTTCCTGCAGTGCGAACGGCGGATGGCTGGAAAGGAACAGTGGCGTTCTGGCGGAATGATGAATGGCAGAATGTGCATATTGGCATTACCGGTAAAGACGATCGCACTGCAGAAAGTGTTGTTTCATATGCATACGGCACGGAATATCCACATATTCCGCTGCCAGAAAATATCTGGCCAGAAGAATTTTCCGAGGTGAAAATCTCACCGGCTACCGGCAGTTTTATCCTTACCGGCGACTCCGCCAAACAGCAGATTTATTACTATATTCGCGGCATAAATGGACAGTGGATGTGGTTTTTTTCAATACTGATCGCCATCATGATTTATATCATCGTTTCATTAATTCGTCCGCAGATATTCAATATGGACAAACTGCTTCATCGCGGACAATATGCCACTGCCGATGTCCCTGATGTTGCACCGGTGCGTGGCTGGCGGGCAATATTTCGAATTACCGATGAGTTTTCTCTGGGTGACCGGATTATCTATTTTTCCGCCATGAGCTGGTCCCTTGGCTGGATGACAATTTATATCGTCTTGATTATTCTGAATGCCATTAGTGTGCGCAGCGATTGGTTTTGGGTCATCTTTTTTAAAAGTCAATTTTATGCAATTGTTGTGATCAGTGCGATTACCATTGTCTGGTTTGGCATTGGCGCAGTCCGGGATATGCGCGAATTCTGCCGGACGCTAGCGGAACTGGAGCCTGACGCGGCCGATGATGGCCGCGTAGAAAAATAAGATGATTCCAGAAAGTAGGGCGTGATATTCTGAAAGCGATTATAAAAAATTTGTTGGATTAATATGCTGTCACTGTTGAAAGAATATGATGCCGCTGTGCAAACCATCCGTTCCGGCGCTGGAACAATTATTGTGTCGCCGGGATTGCAAGGCAGAATTTTCTGTGAAGTGGATGGAACATTTGTCCACCGGCTGGATGAAGCCATATTGAAAAATCCGGATCCGGTGGAGTTCAATAACTTCGGAGGAAATTCATTATGGCCGGCGCCCGAAGGCGGCGCGTATGCTTATAATTATCTGGCCGACGGTAAATGGACGGTACAGCCGGCAATGAACCGTCAGCCGGCGCAAATAATCATGTCCACTGCGGAACAGATTGAAATTGCAAAGGATATGCAGCTGAGTAACCGGCGCGGCGCAGATATAGCGTTGCGGTTTTTCCGGCGGATTACACCGGCGGATATCCGCGAACTGTTGAATGGCTATCAACTGCGGGGTGTGGCATATTGTACCGATGAATCGCTTGTGCCGCTGGCGGAATATAAGCTGGATGATGTTGTTGTGAGCGCCTGGTCGCTCGAGCAGCTGCCTGATGCCGACGGTGTGATTGCGTTCGGGCGGGTGAATGGCGCGGTAGAGAATTGTATCAACGCCGACTTTTACGGCAATCCGCACAGTCGCTTGTCATATTACGAAAACGGATTCCGGTTTGAACTCGGCGCCGCCGACCGGTTGCAGATCGGCATCAAAGCAGACTCTCAACCGGAACTGATCGGCTCCTACAATCCGGCACGCAACATGCTGGTGGTTCGTTATACGCCTGTGCGGCATGACGGCCGGTATATTAATATTGCGGATAACGATCAGCCTGCCGGTGTTTATTTCGCCGCCGATCAGTTTAGTATTTTTAATGGTGCAACACTCGGATTTCATGAACTTGAAACCATTGCCCCGATGAATTCAGAACGCGGCAGATTGACCGGAAGCCGGCTGCAGTCAACAACCATCATTCTGCAGGGCAAGGCAGACCAGTTGAAACGCTGTCTGCATGATTTTTTCAAGGTAACATTCGTACTATAAGGAAAGAAAAAATGAGAGCAGTATTTGGTTTTGACATGGAAACGGATATTGGCAGCTGGACGCCCTGGTATAACGGTTTTGCCGCCGGATCTCAGGCGATTCTGGATGTATTGGAAAAACATGGAATCTCGGCAACATTTTTTTTTACTGCCGATGCCGCTCATAAAAATCCTGATACAGTTCAAAAAATCATTCAGGCGGGACATGAGATCGGCTGCCATACCCTGCATCATGAAACTGTCGGCGATGCGCTGTTTGAAATTCCCGGCGCACTGCCGCTGCTGCCGGAGGAAGTGCCGAACCGCATAAAACGTGCAACCGAAGAGGTTGAAAAAGCCACCGGTATCCGTCCGGTGTCATTCCGCTGCCCGCGGCTATGGGGTTCAACGGCGGTATGTAATGCACTGGAAGAGCTCGGGTATATCGCTGATGCGACCTATCCGCTCTATTTTTATCGCAAACAGCTTGAGCCCTATCATCCGTCCCGTACCGACTGGACAAAAAAAGGCGACATGAAATTAATAGAGTTGCCGAATTTTGCCGATTTATCAATGACGTCCACTGATCCGTATGGGCGTGATATGGATCAGTGGCCGATCTGGCGCACTGAAAGTGCAGCTGCGCTGATCGCGCATATCGATAATTATACCGGATATTGCGAACAGCGCGGTGTAACCGAGCCGTTCCTCTGTTTCTATATGCATCCCTGGGAATTTGCAGCAATGCCGGAAGGGTTGCTGCATTACGGCGAAGGGTCTGTCCTGCCGGATCCGTTCCTGATTAAAAACTGCGGCGATTATGCCACAGAGCAATTCGATGTGCTGATTGACTTGCTGAAAGCACGCGGCGCTGAATTTTTGCAGTGTAAACAAATCAGTGTATTATAAAAATGAGCCTACCAGATGTTTAGTCCCACAGTGTACTGGAGTGATGTATAACCAGCTCTGGAGGGATAAATTATGGGACAGATAGTACACGGGTGCGTCCGTACGACTGAGGCGGTTCGTCGAACGATACAACATAGTCAAGAGAGCCTGAATGTTCTGGCCCGGAGGCACGGTATTAACCCGAAAACCGTAGCGAAGTGGCGACAGCGCACAATAGTACAAGATGCCCCGATGGGGCCTAGGCAACCCCGGTCAACGGTGCTGAGCAAAGAAGAAGCCGCTCGTGTCGCTTTTCGGCAGCACACACGACTTCCGCTCGATGATTGTCTTTACGGCTTGCAGACCGCCATACCTCATTTAACACGCTCCTTGCTACCAACGTTATGGTAGTAGCCGGCTGCTGGATACCAGAGATCCGCAGAACAACCGGAAATTCAAAACCTATCCGGACGGGTTTTTCCATATCGACATCGCTGAGGTTCGCACGGAAGAAGGCAGGTTGTATATGTTCGTTGCCATTGTTCATACGTCAAAGTTTACTTTTGTTCAGCTTCACGAAAAGGCAACGCGGCGAATGTCTGCCGACTTTCTTAAAGAGCTCATCTAGGCCGTTCCTTATACTATTCACACCGTATTGACGGATAACGGAACCCGGTTTACCTCGCCGGGGAACCGACGGTCTGCAACATCGGATATCAAGCAGGCGATAAATTCCGGAAATCTTTTTCGCGCACATGCCTTTGAGCCGGCTTGCGCCCGAAACAATATAGATCACCGGCTGACCAAACCCAACCATCCTTGGACAAACGGACAGGTTGAGCGGATGAACCAGACGTTGAAAGAAGCAACGGTGAAGCGTTAGTACTACGGAACCCATGATCAGCTGAAAGAACATGTACAGACCTTTTTGATGGCCTGTCACTTTTGCCAAACGGCTCAAAACATTACGCGGTCTCTCGCCATACGAATATATCTGCAAAACCTGAACCTGGACTTCTGCTCAGGATCGGTTTAAGTTTGATCCGTTCCGGTACACTGTGGGACTAAACAGCTAATGGGTGTGAGGCATGATAATTTTATTTCCCAGCCATGATGGAACAGGTGGCGTTTAGGTGATGATGTAAAAATTCATAAATCTACAATCGGAAGAAATATTTAATCTTACCTTGATTTTGATGGTACAAAATTGCTACACTTTTATTACAGAAATGAAGTGTAGCAATTGAAAGCTGGAGAATATAGGTTGTTTATTATTAGGATATTACGTTAACATTGCTAAAAAATGGGTTCGACTCCCCTTGCCTCCAGATCATCAGAGATAACTTCTTGATTCATAGATAACTATGTAATTTACAATAAGTTATACTTTTCAAACTGCTATACTTTTACTACACTTTGGAGGCAGTAAAGGTGTTAATTGTAGTTGATATGCAATGTTGCATTATCAGAAATAGTATTTACTACTTCTGCTGCGAGATTCCTTTTCCTAAACCTCAATATTCAATAGATATAAAAGGCTGAGCGGTGGAAATGCCAGGTTAAATTAAACGAAGCAACGCCTCCGTTTGAAAGGATGAGATCAATTCGATATCAAATGCGCGAATGCTTTTTTCTCTGGCTCGCTTCCCCATAGCGATCCGTTCATCTTGCTGCCGGTACATTTGTAAAAGGGTCGTTTTGAACTCTTCCATATCCGCCGGATCAAAAAGCAATCCCGTTTCATTTTCTTCAATCAGGCCTTCAAACCCTTTCAACCGGGCGGCCAAGATCGGCAGGCCGCACGCCATTTCATGCGAGAGTGTGTCAGTAACGTGAAAATTATCTGAGAATTGGCCGATACGCATAACTAAGCCGATGTCCGCTGTGCGGAGCGCATCTACAACATCGCTTTCATAAGGAAGCCAGCCAGTAAAGATAACGCAGTTGTTCATGGCGAGTTCTTCGGCGAGTTTTATTAGATTTTCTTTTTCCGGCCCCGAGCCGACTAACAGATATTTCATATTCGGGATTTGATCTTTTAATTCAGCTAATGCACGGATAATCCGGTCGTTTCCTTTATTCGGATGGAGTATCCCGGGTGAACAATAATAAAATCAGTTTCATTTAAACCAAATTTCCGGCGTGCCGCATATTTATCTCCTGGAGAATAGAGTGATGTATCGCAGGGATTGTATGCGCAGCAAATTATATCGGGCGGGATACCCTGTTTTTCGAGGAATGTTTTTGTATAGGGTACTTTTGTAAAAATCAACGGAAGCTTTCTCCATGACCAATAGTCGATTTTTAACAGTAAATCGCTTAGTTTTCGAAATGCAGGGTGCTGTTCGCTATAGATCACGGTGAAAAAATCCGCGACAGTTATGCTTAAGTTTTTCCCATAAAAAATTAATGAGATAAAAGCACCCAGTGGAAGCGTTTCATCCCAGAACACAGCATTGATTTTCATCAACCGGCAGCGCAATGCGATCCAGGGCAGAGCTGCGTACCAGAAAAGAGTACCAGCCAGTTTACCGGTTGTTGAGCTCCGGTTCATGCAAACGGGCAGACAGTGAACAGTGCAATGTGCCCGGATTAAGGCGGGGACGGGGGCGGTGCTTTTCATGCCGAAATAATGAACTTCAATACCCGCTTCGTTTAGTTTCTGAATAATATATGGAATGGAATGACAGGTTGCCGTATGGCCTGCCGGACCATAACGATGCCAGAACGCTATTTTTTTAGACTTCATGGAATTTTTAAGAGGCGCTATCATACTGTTGCCGGAATATCAGCATTATCTTTCCATCCATACGTGGTCAGGTGTTTTTCAAAAGTCGTTTTTGTTTGATAACCGAGAGAATGAAAAAAATTCTCAACAAATAACGATGTTTGCTTCCCGTTGACAACATGATAAGAGGCGATTGCCGCATAAATAGAATTTTGGGAAATCGTTTTCCGGCAGCCTTCGAGCGCTTCAATTTCTGCGCCTCCAATATCCATTTTTAAAACATCAATATGGTTAATGCCCAGGCTTTCCAGTTCATCATCAAGGCGGCAGACCAGAATAGGGTCTCCATGATATGTATCATTAACTGATACGGAGAGTCCGTTTGCTCCGGACGCATTTAAAACAGTTGACGTGTTCCACAAACCTTTTGGAACGATGATGAAATTTTTATTTTTTTCCCGGGAAAGATTCCTTTCGAGAATTTTCCGGTTTTTCGGTGTCGGTTCAAAACAGATAATTCGTCCTGTCGGCCCGATTTTTCTGGAAGCATAAACCGCGTAATCTCCGGGATAAGCGCCTGCATCGACAACAATATCGCCTTTTTTTAGCTTCCGGAATAATTCATATCCTTTTACCGGAGAAAAATCGGCGATAAAATCCGGAACAAGCGGGTTGAAAGCTAAAAAATAACGCAATGCATTTTTTGGAGGCACTTCGGGTATTTTCGCAAAAAGATCAGAAAAATTCATTTAGTGATCTTTTATGTATATCAAATCTGCGTCAATCAAACAATTAGGAATAGAATCATTGAAAATTCAGTCTATACAGAATAAAAACTGTGGCAGGGACTGTTGGCAAGCAGTCTGGAGAACCTAATATGCGAACGTATTTATTTTCTATACTGATCATCGGATTATTTGCAGGTGGCTGCTCTAATCGGAAGAACAGCGCGCCGGATTATGTCGATGTTGCCGTACTATTAGAGAAAATGACAAATCTAAACACGTTTGCGGAAAATCCAATCGGATTGTCATTTATGGAAAGTTCGTATGATCGGACCGGCGGCAATCAGGACTGGGTCGTTTATACACGCGCCAATACGCTGCCAAACGGGCGCATCAAACTTTTTGAAGCAATTGGTCCCGGCTATATTTCGCGGTTTTGGATTGCGAGTTTTGATGCCAGCCGCTGGCTTTTCTTTTTTGACGGGGAATCAGAGCCCCGGCTGAATTTGTCAAAAGATGAACTTTTCGGTGAAAAATTTCCGTTTCTTCCGCCTCTGGCAGGACAATCCGGCGGCGGACGTTATTGCCTCTTCCCAATACCGTTCAGCAAAAGTATTCGTATCGAAGTGATACCGAAAGATTTAAATCCGGCAAACCGGAATTATTTTCAGATTAATTATACCAGATTAAATATGAATTCTGCCGATGTTGAAAGTTTTCCGGCAGCGTGGTCTGCTGACCAAAGTAATTTGGTTGAAGTTGTAAATAATACACTGGATGTTCAGTGCCAGGAACAATCTGAATTAATTTCATTATGCTTAACCGATGCACAGCCTCAAACAATTCAGCCCGGAGAGAGCTTGCCGTTCTGGAATGACACCGATAAAGGGGTTCTTAAAACGATATGTATACGGATTGATTCTCCGACAGATGCTGCTGCAATTTATGCTGAGTTATTACGTCAGTTACGATTGAAAATGATCTGGGATGGAACTTCTTTTCCCAGCGTCGATGTTCCGCTGGGCGATTTCTTCTGTAATCCGTTTTATTTCCGTTCGTATGCTTCTATGCCATTGGGGAGGGGGGTAGAAATACATTTATTTGCCGGTTTCCGATGCCGTATAAAAACGGAGCACTTTGTATTCTTGAAAATAATTCGAAAATCCCGGTTTCCATTTCAATTTCCACTGAGGGAAATCGCGACAGTACTGAAGGGTTGTCACGAAAATTCCATGCCGGATGGCGGGCATCCTCTGTTTCCGGTACACCGTTCCGAATGTTAAAGATAACCGGACGGGGGCATTATGTCGGAAGTTTTGTTTCTGCGATTGGCCAGGATGGCAGTTGGAATATTCTGGAAGGGGATGAATTTGTGGTGCCTGATGCCGGTACGCAGCCACCGCAGCTTGGGACCGGGTTAGAAGATTATTTCAATGGGGCATATTATTATACCAGCCTTTTTGATTTACCTCTGCACGGATTAATTGAAAAAGGCGCAATGCGGACAGATCAATATCGGTTTCACTTGTTAGATGCTGTTTCGTTTAATAAATCAATGGAAATGGGATTTGAGTTCGGCGACCGCAATCGTGCACAGGGATATATGTCCGGTGTGGTATATTGGTATGCCGATCGTGCATCATCCGCAATGCTTCCGGTGGGGCAGAAACACCTGTTAGTCCGTCCGGTAGACCGGTTTGAACTGGCGGGAATGATGTCCCAGCTTTTTTTACTGGAACGGGACGGGCTTTATGCTGATGCCGCGGCAAGAATGGAATTTTTTTCGGAGCGGTACCGGAATCAGCCGTGGAATGATCTTTTTAAAGTCCGGGCATTAGCCTATCGGGAAAAGATTGATGGGTTTCTTTCTGTTAAAGCCGATTATCAGGTTTTTATGAAAAGTACAAACGCGGCTGCGGCACAAGCATCTTCCGACCGGCTCTGGTTATCGGAAGATTCATCTCATGCGCTATTAGGTATTCATGCCTTGTGCAAATATAAATTGAAAAAGAATGGGGAGGTCATTGCAGAAGGCGAAGGGCGGAATAATTTACGTGTGTTGCGCACATCTGTAACTGCCGGCGAACATATATGGGATGTTGAACTGGAGCCGACGGCGCAAGGAAGTTTTTTTTCATTTTGTTTGCGAATGCAAACGGGAGACATTACTTCTGCCGGTGAATGGGAAACGATCGAAGCTGTCGCATTTCCTGACCGGCCGGACTTTGGAGAATTTAAAGGCGAACAGGTTTTGCCGAATATGACAGTCTGGGCATTTGTTCCTAATGCATATATCAATATGCAAAGCCCAGCAATGGGAATCAATCTTTGGCCTTTCTGGGCGCCGGTGCCGGAAGTAAAATCCGTTCATTTACGGAAAAAATGGACATTGGAAAAAAATTTACCGGAATTAAGTCTGAAGAAAGAAAAAGAACGGGGTGCAGACGAATTGAAAGCATATACGGTTGATTCATATTAAGCTGCGCGGAGGGTTTCGATGGCGGTACAGCGGACGTGGGGCGGGAGGTCGAATTGGTAAGCGACGAATTTTTCGAGGACGCGGTCGATTTGTGCACTGCAGGCCGGGTTAATTTTCATTTGCAGCGCTTCTGCCGGATTATCGATCTGCTGCCATGCTTTTAAAAGCTCAACGGCCTGCGGCGCAAGCGGCGCGGCGGCGATGCGGTTGGCGGCGGCGTAGTCGGGCTTGATGACGCCGCCGTATTCGGCAGAGAAGCGATAGACGCGCCGTTCGTCATCGTTCAGCTGAAGTTTACAGCCCTGATATTCGGCAAAGTGCAGATCGAACCAGATTAAAAATTCCGGTACGCGTCCGAATTCTTCGGCATACGAAAGCATCTCTTCAAAAAATTCAAACCGTCCGGGTTCGTGCGCGTGGCGCGGTGTGGTTTTAGCAAAGAGCGCTGAAATATATCCGGCGGCAGCGCAGGCGCGCCAGTCCGTGCGGAACATAGTGCGCGGGTGCAGCATGGAACACTCCTTGGCGATATGCGCGCCGCGCTCAGCACGATCATAAAAAAGCAGTTCGCTGGTGGCAAAGAAGTCGTACTGTCCGCGAAACAGGCTGTTTTTGCGTTGGTCGCCTTTCATGCCGGTCGAGAGTTTGCCGTACTGCGCAGTGAGCCAGGTGACGATGCGCGATGTATTCGAAATATCGGTCCAGTAAAGCGGAATCGCCTGCGTTTTGATGATCATGTTAGATAAGCGGGCTAATCAGAGCAAAAGTGACGCCGTAATAAATCAGCAGGGCAGTGATATCGTTCGACGCACTGACGAACGGACCGGAAGCGACCGCCGGATCAATTTTAAAATGGTTCAGCACCAGCGGCACCGCCGCGCCGAAAACCGCAGCAAATGTCATTGCGCTGAACAGCGCAGCGCCGACGCAGAATGCGAGGAACACCGGATGAAAAGCCGTCGTTGTGCTGATAACGAACCGCGCCCACAATCCAATAATCGTTCCGCAGATTATGCCCATCATCATTCCGATGCTCATCTCCCTCAACAGCATCCGGCGCAGTGTTTTGTGTGAAAATGTCCCGAGCGCCAGTCCGCGAATGATCAGCGTAGACGATTGAATGCCGGTGTTCCCTCCCATACCCATAACGATTGGAACAAAAAAGCTGAGCGCCAGTACTTCCATCATGGAAATGCTGTGCATGAATCCTTTTAAAATCATGCTGGTGACGAAGCCTGAAAAGAGGGTGATGAACAGCCACGGCAGACGCGCCTGGCAAGATGCGAACGGCGATGGGTCTTTCAGTTCGGTATTATCTGAACCGGCAAGTTTAAAAATATCCTCCGAGGCTTCTTCTTCAATCACATCGACCATGTCATCAACCGTCACGCGGCCGACGAGCCGGTTTTCAGCGTCTACCACCGGCAGTGATGTTAAATCGTATTTTGACATGATGCGCGCAACTTCTTCCTGGTCGGTATCTGTCTGCGCCGTAAACAGCGCGGTTTCGGCGAGCTGTGCAAGTGTTTTGTGCCGGTTTTCTGTCCTCAATAACTGCCAAAGCTGCACATAGCCGATCAAATGGTTTGCCACATCAATGACATAAATCAGGTAAAACGGTTCATTGAGATCCAGTGAGCCGACATGCTCGATTGCTTCCGCTGCTGTTTTTGTACCGGGCAGGGCGATGAGATCCGTCGTCATAATCCCGCCGGCGGTATATTTATCATGGCTAAGCAGTTCACGTACCTCTTCGGACTCCTCCGGCGGCATTAAATCGAGCACCTCTTCGCTGCGCTCTTTTTCCAGATCACCAAGCAGGTCCGCTGCGTCGTCCGGCGCCATTTCCTCAATAATATCAGAGATTTCTTCAACTGTCAGATCTTCAAGAATGTCTTCAGCAGTAGTGTCGTCAAGCTCGATATAAACATCGGCCTTGGTTTCATCGGAAAGCAGATCAAAGAGTTTTATCTGTGCATCATCGGACGAATGCCGGATAACATCTGCAATATCCGCCGGATGGAGTTGATCGAGCAGCTCCGGGAGTTTTGCCCAGAGTTCGCTGCGGATGCAGAAATTAATCTGCTCTTTGATGCGGTTAATATTATCCATCGCTTTCTCCGGTGCTGGACTGATTACTACTTAGCATATAATTTTCATATGCCGCCGCCAAGCAAAAGCTAATCCGGACGGCATTTTCCGAATCCCGTTCATGCCCGGCCTAAAAAAGTCTTGCCGTCAAATTGCTGATTTTTTTACCGGCACGCATTATTTTCGACATATTTCTGAGTTCGAAATTTCTTGTTCGGGATTCTGCTGTTCATTAACATCCACCTCTTTTTAAAACAGGAAAAACTGAATGAACACGCTCCATATCTCATTCTGGTGCGCAGCGGCCGGCTGGCTGACAGCGCAGCTGATTAAAATGCTGATTTCACTAATTCAGCAGCACCGGCTCGATTTCCGCTATCTGGTAAGTACCGGCGGGATGCCGAGCGCGCATTCAGCATTCGTTTGCGCCGCCGCAACAACAATTGGAATAACAGAGGGCTTAAGCTCTGCCATGTTTTCATTCAGTGTTATCTTTGCGTTCGTCGTGATGTTTGATGCCCAAACAGTCCGCGCCGCAGCGGGGCGTCAGGCGCGTCTGTTAAATCAGATTGTCGATGAACTTTTTACGGAACGTCATTTTTCTGATGAAAAACTCAAAGAACTGCTGGGTCACACACGCATCGAAGTATTTTTCGGCATGCTCACCGGCGTTGTTGTTGCACTGGCAATTTTACGGTGGGTTTAATGGGATCCCTTTGTGGTTCTAAATCTTAGAAAAACATAACGACAGTAAAATTGATTGTTCTATTTTTTTACTTTTTCCCCGCAGGATTACTCGACACTGTTTCGCATTTCCCCGGTATAAAAACGAAAGGATAATAAAAAATGATTAAAAAAGGCGGTACATACGTTGTGATGGGACTGCTCAATACCGATTCGATTGCATATGCCACCGGCAGAATGCTGACGGAGCTTGGCGGAAAAGTCATTTATACCGTGCAGAACGAACGGTTGAAAAAAATCTTTTTTGATCGCGGCTGTACCGATTTAACGCCCGAACAGAAGTGTGCAATGGACATTCGTTATTGTGATGTCCTTGTGGAAGAAGAAATCCGCAGCCTGTTCAAGGAAATCGGTGAAATTCAGGGTGTTGTCCATTCCATCGCCTACGCCAACCCGAAAACCTGCCTCGGCGACCGCGTTTACACCGATGCCGCCGAAGATATTAAGCAGGGCTTTCAAATCAGCTGTGCGTCGCTTGCCGCCGTCACGCAATTCGCACAGGAGCACATGCCGCGCGGCGGATCTGTTGTAACGCTCTCATTCGCATCGCAACTGGCATTTCCTTATTATAACTGGATGGGTGTCAATAAAGCGGCGCTTGAAGCTCTTGTTCGTGCGCTGGCGCGTGAATTCGGTCGCGAGCACGTGCGCGTTAATGCCGTTTCCGCCGGACCGCTTACCACCAAAGCAGCCAAATCCATTCCGCACTTTGCGCACCTCGCACGCACCTGGAAAAAAATCAGTCCGCTGCCGTGGGATCCGGTCCGCGACAAAACAGAAGTTGCCAATGCCGTCGTCTTCTTGCTCGGACAATATTCCCGCCGCATCACCGGACAAACCATCTATGTTGATGGCGGTGCATCATCTATCGGCGGTGAGCTGCTGCCGTATGAACGCCCGTTTAAAACCATGCCGGCAAAGCGTAAAGCTGAAGCAAAACTCCGCCTCGAGCGGATGCGTGCTTTGCAGAGAAGCTATTTGTTAGAATAAAGTGATACCCTGAATGTAAAAAACCGGACGGCAACCCGCCCGGTTTTCATGGAAATCCAGCGCTGAAACACTCCGCAACTTGCCACGGAGATAAACGTGCCCAATTCCGTCTGCCGCTTGCGGCATGCAAGTCCGGCGAAATGCTCTGCGGCTTGCCGGAAAGACCGCTGGACAAAAGTAAATTTTTTACTTTTTGAGCATTTCGCGGACGCTGTCGAGCTGTCCGGCACTGCCGAGAACGGTATTTTTATGTGCGATGTATTTGGCGTATTCTGCCATAAAAATTTTTCCCGGCGGACGCAGGTCGAAGTTCTCCGGATTATCGCGGAAGCTTTCGCGGTGTACACGGCACCACACGAGACGTCCGTCGGTATCAATATTAATTTTAGTTACACCGAGTTTTGCGGCGGGCAGGAATTGTTTTTCATCTACTCCTTTGGCTCCGGCCAGTTTTCCGCCGGCGGCGTTAATACGCGCAACTTCATCCTGAGGAACGGAACTGGAGCCGTGCATGACAAGCGGGAAGCCCGGCAGTGCTTTTTGAATATCGGCGAGCACGTCGAAGTGCAGTCCCTGTGAGCCGCTGAATTTAAATGCACCGTGAGATGTTCCGATGGCACATGCCAGGCTGTCGCAGTCGCTGCGTTCTACAAACTCTTTGGCCTGTGCCGGATCAGTCAGTTTCGCATCGGCTTCACTGACAGAAACATGCTCTTCCACGCCGCCGAGCTGTCCGAGCTCCGCTTCAACCACAATATTTTTGGCATGCGCGGCGTCGGCAACACGGCGTGTAATGGCGATATTTTCTTCAAACGATTCATGACTGGCGTCAATCATCACAGAACTGTAAAAACCGCTGTTGATACAATCCATACAGGTGACTTCGTCACCGTGGTCAAGGTGTACCGCAAAGATGGCGTTCGGAAAAATTTCATCAGCTGCGCGAATCATCGCTTCGAGCATGCGGGTGTCGGTGTATGAGCGTGCACCTTTTGAAATCTGGACAATAAACGGGGCTTTACTGTCCATGCAGCCGCGAAACAGACCCATAATCTGCTCAGCATTATTAATGTTATACGCTCCGACGGCATATTTGCCGTATGCGTGCTTAAACAGTTCCTTCGTTGTTACAATCATGCTGTTTCTCCTCAAGTTAAATTTACAAAGTGCATAACATAATAACGGCGTCTGTTTTGATTACGAACATAAAATGATGATTTCATTGATTTGATACTGCCATTTCAAAAACGTCGCCGGCAATGAACAGGTTATTTTTAAGATTGTATGGGTTCAATGTTTTCGCAATGCTTCTATTTTTAAGATTTTCAGGGAGAACTAATGGCTAAAAACCAGCATAACCATCAGCCGTTTGAAGCGACACTTCAGGATCTGGTGTACAGTGTCGATGCCGGAACCGGTCTGAAAATTATTCGCACCGTGTTGTACTGTTTGTTTTTTATCGGGTTGGCAGTGATTTATACCGGACGTGAATTTCGCGGTTTCAATAACGAGGCAGCGATGGATTATGCACAGCTCGGCCGTAATCTGGCGCAGACAGGGCGGTACATTACGCATTGTGTTCGTCCGTTCAGCATTGCGCAGGTTTCGGCGAACACCTTTAATGGCGATGCACTGATTGAACGTCATCCCGAGCTTTTCCGTCCGCCGATGTATCCGGCGATCCTTGCAGCGCAGTTTAAATTTTATGATCTGGTCGGCGTAAATATTTTCCCGAACAATGATGAATTTATCGGTATGCGCATCTATCCGGCAGAACAATGGGTAATTCTGCCGCTGCATCATTTTTTCACCGGTATGGCGGGACTGATGATGTATTTGCTCGGGAAAAATCTATTTTCCAAGAAAATTGCGCTGGCCGGTGTAACCACGTACTTTTTAACTAACGCTGTCTGGTGCGACAGTCTGCTCGGCACCGGGATTCCGGTTCTCGTATTTTTCATTCTCAGCGCGGCTTATTTTCTAATTTTAGCACTGGTGCGGCGGCGTGAACGTAAATCGCGCTGGGGCTGGCTGGTGTTGTTTGGACTTTCCATTCTTTTCTCCGGTGCAGCATTTTTAACCAGTTATCCTGCCATTCCGGTGATCATTGGCCTCGCACTGTTCACACTGCTGATGGGAACAAAGCGGCAGCGCAGCGGGCACCTTGTCTTTTTTTATCTCACCGGTGCGCTGCTCATTGCATCGCCCTGGCTGATGAACAACTATCGCATATCCGGTTCACCGTTCGGCCTTGCTCTGCACATGGCACTTGCCGGTACGGATAATTATCCGTCCAATGATTCACTCGTCCGCACGCTGAATCCGGAATTCAACCTGCTGGAAGATATTGACGCGGTAAAAACCAAGTGGAAAAAAAACTTTGGAGATATCTACGAAAACAATCTCACCACGCTCGGCGGCGGATTGCTGATTGCATTTTTTATGATCACTTTCTTCTACCGCTTCGTACGCGTTTCCGTTCACACACTGCGGTGGGGCATCGGACTGGCGATGGTTTTATTGCTGGCCGGTGTTCCGTTATTTAATAACGATGCCATGCGTTATTATCATATCTTTCTGCCGTTCGTTATTCTCTACGGACTTTCATTCTTTTTTGTCATGCTCGATAGGCTCGATATTACCGTGGACATTTATAAAAACGCTATCACCTGGCTTGTCGTCGGGCTGAACGCATTGCCGCTGTTTTTCAACGTGCTGATGAGCCCGCCGCCGGGGCCGGTGTATCCGCCGTACTTTGCACCGTTCGTTATGCGTGTCAGTGAACTGCTGCGCCCGAACGAAGTCATTTGTTCCGACATGCCGTGGGCCACAGCGTGGTACGGTAAACGTCTGTCTATTCTACTGCCGCAGACGCTCGACGAATATTATGAAATCAATGACTACCGCAAATACATTAGCGGCATGTATCTTACCACACTGACAAAAGATAAACCGTTCATTTCATCACTGCTTGACGGCCCCGAAAAAACCTGGTTTCCCATCATGATGGGGCGCATGCCGCCGGACTTTCCGCTCAAGCAGGGCTTTGCGCTCAACAAACAGGATCAGCTCTTTCTCACCGACAGCATCCGCTGGGGCATTGCACCGCAGCAGGGTGAAGGCGGCGGCGAGGGCGGCCAGCCGCCCGCTGAAGGCGGCGAAGCACAATAAACATTGATGATTTTCGATTGCCGGTTTCAGATTTTGAAAATAAATAAACTCCGTGTCTTCGGTGTATTCCGTAGTTAAACTAACGCTATGAAAATTATTTATTTCGGATCGGCGGCCATTGGATTTCCAACGCTGGAAAAACTGCTGGCATCGGAGCATGAACTGCTCGCCGCCGTTACGCAGCCCGACCGTCCCGCTGGACGCCGCCGGCGTTTAACGCTGTGTCCTGTAAAGCAATTTGCTCTCGATCGCAAAATCCCAGTGCTGTCACCGGAAAATGCAGCTGACGCATATACTGAACTCACCGCGCTGAATGCCGATCTTTTTGTTGTTGTCGCCTACGGACAATACATACCGCAATCTATTCGTGAACTGCCGGCGCACGGGGCAATTAATCTGCATCCGTCGCTGCTGCCGAAATATCGCGGCTCGTCGCCGATTCAATGGGCAATTGCCAACGGCGATACCGTCACAGGCGTTTCCATCATATACGTCGCGAAAAAAATGGATGCCGGTGATGTTTTATTGCAAAAAAAATATCCGATTGCGCCGGACGACACCGCCGCCACACTGGAGCCGCGGCTCGCCGAACTCGGTGGAGATTTAATGCTGCAGGCGATCAGTCAGATTTGTGCCGGAACAAACAAACCGGTGCCGCAGGACGAAAACAGTGCGGTCGAAGTCCGCAAACTCTCCAAAGAAGATGGAATCATCAACTGGAATTTACCGGCGGAAACCATTCGCAACCGCATTCGCGCTTTTCAGCCGTGGCCCGGCGTATCCTGTGAACTGCCGAACGGTGAGCGGCTGAAAATTCTGTGCGCCGCTGTTGAATCCGGCTCCGGCGCGCCCGGCGAAATTATTAACATAAACTCAGCCGGACCGTTGGTTGCTACCGGTGGGAATGCACTGCGTATGCTCGAAGTTCAACCCGCCGGGAAAAAATCGATGGATGCCGCCGCGTGGCTGCGCGGGCATACATTGTCCGTTGGTGGGAGGTTAAGGTAGAGACGGCAGCTCTTCTGTGCGCACGTTTTCGGCGCTTAAGGGACTGAATCGTCCTGCCTGTGTTCTTCCAGCCGTCTCGCGGCATTGTTTCCCGGGTCAATTTCCACCGCTTTTTGCCAGTGTTGGATCGCGGCAGTACGGTCTCCGAGTTTGAAATAGGTGTCGCCGAGATGTTCCCAGATGACGGCATCGGTACTTTCAATTTCAAGTGCGCGCAATAATTCGGTGAGCGCGTCGCTGTAACGTCCGAGCTGAAAATAGATCCAACCGAGAGTGTCGATGTAAGCGCCGCTGTCGGGTTCGTGCTGCAGCGCCAGTTGAATCAGTTCCAATCCGGTATCCAGCTTTTCACCGCGTTCCGCCCACATATACGCAATATAATTCCGCGCCGATGCTCTGATGTCTTCGTCGCCGGCCTCGATGGCACTGCAGAAGGCAGCTTCTGCATCGTTAAGTTTGCCGAGCCGTTCGTTGATTGCACCGAGCCGATAATAAAACCCGCTGTCGAGAAAGCGCTCTTCGTCGCGACCTGCGGCAAGCTGTTCGCAACGTACTGCCGTCTTCAGCGCGGAGTCATAATTTTTCAAATCTGCATATAAATACATCAGATAATAAAACGGTGCCGGTGCGTCTGGTGCGCGGGCGGCAGTACCTTCGAGTAAATTTACCGCGTTAGAAATTGTCAGCGATGTGTTTCCGGCAATGAGTGTGCGGATATAATACGCCAGTACCGCCGGCAGTTTTTCACCCGATGCCGCCAGTATTTCTGCTGCGTCGCCGGAATGTCCGCTGAGTTGCGCGGCGAGCACAAAGTTGAGAATAAAAAAGGTATTTTCCAGCCAGTTTTTGCCGTCACCGGAATAGCGAACACTGTTTAAAATCAGATACGCATCATCGAACCGGTTCTGCCGGACGCGCAGAAATCCGAACACCGCTTTGAGCCGTGCATTTTCCGGATAACGCTGCAAACCGGCCTGCAAAATTGTTTCAGCGGTATCGGCGTCAGTTTCGGGATAGAGCGCGGCAAGACGCGCGTAATAGAACTCTGCAGCGTCCGGTGTGCCGGAAATGATTTTCTCAAGATACCGGATCAGGCGCGGATGCTCTTCCGCCGGCAGCGATTCTTCCAGCAACTGCAACCACGCATCCGGGCTGGTTTCTGTGTTTTTTGCCAGTTCGCCGGAAAGCGCAATCGCCTCATCAAATTTTTTGGCGAGCAGCAGGATGCTGAGATACTGCCGTGCGGCATCGATATCCGCCGGCGTTTTCAGATAGAACTGCCGGAAAATTTCGGCACCTTCAGCCTCTTCTCCGGTACTGAGCAGGACAAGTCCAAGCTGTTGGCGCACGGTATCATTGTCGGGGTCAATTTTCAGCAGCTTGCGGAACTGGATAATTCCGTTGTGCAGCGCTTTGTCACCGGCGGTTTTATCGGCAGTATCCCGTGCAGACTCAACATACAGAATTCCGAGCAGTTGCAGGATCCCGGTATTTTCAGGCTGTACAGAGAGCGCGGTGCGCAGCGTTTGAATTGCGCCGGCGCAGTTTTTTTCTGTCAGATAAAACTGTGCCAGTGCCATGACACACTCCGGCGAGTGCGGCAGTTTTTTTACGGCCGCCTGGAACGCTGCTTCAGCATTTTCCGGCTGTTTCAGTGTGATGTAAACACGTCCCGGCATCAACTGTGCGGCATCGCTTTCCTGAAAGCGTTTTGCATAGGCGCCGGCGGTGTGAATAGCTTTGTCCTCATTATGCAGTTTCAGTGCAAGAGCGGTGAGCGCTTCATAAAGTTTTGGTTCGTGCGGGTCGAGTTTTAACGCTGCTTCAAAATGCTGCAGTGCGCCGGAAGAATCGCTGTTGGAATTTGCAAGCAGAGCCAGGCTGTAATGAGATAAAGCCTCAGCCTGTGCTGTTTTACCGGGCTGAGGCCTTGATGAAGAGGTTGTGCATCCGCCGACCACAGCACCGGCCATTGCGACAATGCCGGAAAGGATAATACGGGCGCGCACGACAACCCCTTTCAGAAATTATTTCTTTTTATGGCGATCTGCACGACGGCGCTTGCGCCGTTTGTGGTTCGACATTTTTTTCTTACGCCATTTCTTAATGGTACCCATGCTTCTCTTCCTTTACGCGCGTTACGCCACCACTTTGTTCAGCCCGATTTCAATAATGCCTTCGGCGCCGGCGGCTTTCAGTTCGGGAATAATTTCCCGCACAACTTCTTCATTTACAACCGTCTCAACAGCGAACCAGCCGGGAGTCGACATATTGTTCACTGTCGGCGAATTTAATGCCGGCAGCAGTTTCAAAATCGCATCCAGATTCGTTGCCGCAACATTCATTTTTAAAAGTACTTTATCCGCAGCATTCAACGCCGCCGTCAACAGCAAAGCAATTTTTTCAAGCTTCGAGCGTTTCCAGTCATCGGCCCACGCCGCTTTATTCGCAAAAAATTTGGTATAGGATTCCATCAGCGTATCAACAATGCGCAGATTGTGCGCTTTCAGCGATGAACCGGTTTCGGTGATGTCAACAATCGCATCCGCAAATTCCGGCACTTTAACTTCAGTGGCACCCCATGAAAATTCAACTTCGGCTTTGACGCCGTTTTTCGCCAGCCAGCGTTCAACAATACCGACACCCTCAGTGGCAATCCGCCTGCCTTCCAGATCTTTGACCGATTTAATTTCGGATGTCTGCGGCACCGCCAGCACCCAGCGCACCGGCCGCTTTGTCTGCTTGGAATAAACCAGGCTGCAAATATCCTGAACATCCGAACCGTTCGCTTCAATCCAGTCAAGCCCGGCAATTCCGGCATCCAGCATGCCGTACTCGACATAACGGCTCATTTCCTGCGGACGGAGAATGCGAAGTTCAATTTCAGGGTCGTCGATCGACGGGAAATAAGAGCGCGAATTCCCTTTAATATTAAAGCCAGCTTTGGCAAAAAGTGCATAGGTGGAGTCCTGCAGACTCCCTTTCGGTAAACCGAGAATCACTTTTTTTATACTCAAAACCGCTTCCTTACTTTTACGACAAGAAGGGCGGACTATACGGAAAACTACCGGTGCCGTCTACCGTAAACTGTCTAAATTCCGCTTCGAATACGGTTCAGACAGGCGGCCAGTTCCGGAAAAAATACCGTTTTGGCACGGTTGAGCAGATACAGATGAATGCCCGGTGCGCCGCCTTCGATCAAACCGGCAATCTGTTCCATTGCCCAGTACAGCCCGAGCCGCTTCATTTTCGCCGGATTATTTTTTGCCGCTTCAAGATCGCTCAGCAGTTTTTGCGGCACGGAAAATTCACAGAACGACTGCATCCGGTGGATCTGTTCCAGCGAGATCACCGGCAGAAGTCCGGGGATGACCGGAACATAAATTTCGTTTACCCGGCATTTTTCAACAAAGCGGAAGTAAGCTGAATTTTTTAAAAACAGCTGCGTTGTTATAAAATCGGCACCGGCATTCACTTTTTCTTTTAACCGGCGGATATCTTCATCGAGCGACATCGCTTCCGGATGTTTTTCCGGATAGCCGGCGACTCCGATGCACAGCGCCGGATAGCGCTCACGTAAAAACGCCACCAGTTCAGCGGCATAGCGGAAGCCGTTTTTGACCGGCACAAAAATTTTTTCCCCGTGCGGCGGATCGCCGCGCAGTGCCATGATATTGTTAAATCCGCCGGCAATCAGTTCATCCGTTGATTTTTTTAAATCGGCGCGCGACATGCCAACGCAGGTGCAGTGCGGCATCACGGTGTCATAACCGTCGGCAGCAAGCTGCCGCGAAATATTCAGTGTCGGACCCGCTGCACTGCCGCCGGCGCCGCAGGTAACAGAAACAAAATCGGGTTTTAATGCAATCAGCTCCGCCGCGCTTTTTTCAAACACCGCCCGTGCTCCGCCGGTTTTCGGCGGGAAAAATTCAATAGAGATTAACGGTTTTTCTGCCGTCCTGATTTTTTCGATGACAGTCATAAGCATCCGCTTATCCGGATAGGCGGGATTACGTGAGTACAAACAGAAAGCCGCCCGGAAACAGACGGCTTTTGCATGTAAACACGATTAAGCCAGAATCGCATCTTTTGCTGCTTTAGCGATGCGGAATTTCAGAACCGTTTTTGCAGCAATCTTGATCGTTTCGCCGGTCGCCGGGTTGCGGCCCATGCGGGCTTTGCGTTTTACTTTGACAAGTTTACCAAGGCCCGGAACGGTGAACCCGTCTTTAGCGCCTTTATATGCCTGAGCAATCAAAGATTCAAGAGCGCCTTTCGCCTGAACTTTAGTGATACCGGCATCTTCTGCGATTTTCGCAATGATCTGAGACTTCGTAGCTGCTTTAGCCATGTTCGTTCTCCTTTGAACTTTACTGTTATTGTTTCTGCCCTTCAAAAATTTCAGGGCCCCATTTATGGGTAGATTCATACTCGTAAGACGCAACTCCTGCAAGAGGAAAATGTGATTATATTGAAGTATGACAGGGGTTTTCGTACCGGCCGGTTCCGCTGTTTCCGGCCAGGGGCGGGGACTCCAGTTGAGAGTAAAAGGTTCATTACGGAAGAGCGTCTCAGAGCCGCCTTTGAGTTGAGCGATTGGACCGGTCAGCTCCCGCTACCGCCCGGATCGACATCCTCCGGTACAATCCAATCATAAAGCACACCGGCCCGTCGTATAGCGTACCGGGGCATCGGTAAACGGCGACGGCGCGTGAGTTGAGCGGGCGCAGGCATAGCAGATCATCCGGCGTGCCGGCACCGAAAAGTCGTTTTTCAAACCGGTAAAGAGACCGTAAATCCAGCGGGATGTTCCGGTCAGATCCAAGCGTGTCTGTTCCGAAGCACAGTAAGAACAGGGTATCGCCGTTTTGACCGGAGAGAGAGAAACTATAAGACGCCATTCCGTGATGAACCGAAAAATATTATATAATTTGTTATTGAAAGCAGTTTATGTACAGTTCCTGAAAATTATTTTTACTGCCGGAAACTTATGAATAATTTAGAAAAACGGAAGGGTGAACACGTTAAAATCGTTTCTCAAAATGAGGAAACGGATCGCCGGAAAAATTATTTCGATGAAATCCGTCTGATCTATCGCGCACTGCCGGAAATTAATCTGGACGCAGTTGATCCGTCGGTTGAGTTCCTCGGCAAAAAACTTTCGTTTCCATTAATTATTTCGTCGATGACCGGCGGCGGTGATAAACTGCTGAAAAAAATTAATCTGAATCTCGCCGCCGCAGCAGAAGCGGAGGGTGTTGCTCTGGGCGTCGGGTCGCAGCGAATTCTATTTTCGGCGCCGCTCGCTAAATCGAGTTTTGATTTGCGCAGCGTCGCACCGGCGGCGCCGCTGCTGGCAAATCTCGGCGCAATTCAGTTTAATATAGAACTGACACTGCAGCATGCGCGCGCCGCAATTCAGATTCTGGAAGCCGATGCGCTTTGCCTGCATCTGAATCCGCTGCAGGAAGCAATTCAACCGGAAGGTGATACAACCTTTGCCGGACTCGCTGAAAAAATCGGCGAAATCATAAGCGGACTCGATGTGCCGGTGATCGTAAAAGAGGTCGGCGCCGGAATTTCAGCAGCGGATGCTGAACTGCTGGTTCGCGCCGGTGTAAAAATAATTGATGTCGCCGGTGCCGGCGGAACATCGTGGAGCCGAGTCGAGAGCGAACGTACTCCTGATTCTTCTCTCGGGAAACTCTTTCAAGACTTTGGGCTGCCTACACCGTTCGCACTTCAACAGCTTGTGCCGTATCGCGATCGTGCAACACTGATTGCATCCGGTGGAATCCGCACCGGCATTGATATGGTCAAAGCCACCATACTCGGCGCATCGTTTTGCGGAATCGCACGCCCGTTCCTTGCGCCGGCCATGGATTCTGTCGCCGCCGTTCGCCACGAAATCCAGAAACTCAAACGCGAATTTGTCACCGCCATGTTTCTGCTCGGTGCTGATACAATTGATAAAATTAAAAACCGTGCAGAGCTGATTATTGCCTAAAATAAAAATTTTCCTTTGCTTGATTCCAACGAAGAGATGGGAACACTCATCCCAAAAAACAACCACCAAATATGATTCTTCAATTGTATGAGATGAATTTTATTTGACGCAATATGCGCTTCGTTGCATAGAAAAATATTTCCTGAGCCGTCCTTAAAAGTTTCCGGTGGGAAAGTGAAGACTGTGGTTTTGTCAAAATTTTGGTTTTTTAAAATAGGTTCAAGACAAGTTCATGGAGTTGACATGACCCTTGGGATGTTGTCTTGAACCTATTTTAAAACCCGAAGCCGGCGGGAAAGCTGCCGGGCAGTGTGTTCGCCGGGCGCGGCGGAACGAGCTGCTGGAAGTGTGGACTATTCCATACTGGTTGGAAACGGGTATCACGCCGCAAAATATTACGCGCCGGCTCACCGCCCTGTTTTACAATTTCAGTAACAGTGCTCAGCGCCGCATCCGCCCGTCCGCCGGCAATCTGCGCGGCGGCGAGATCAATGCGCGCGGCGGTGTCATTCGGGCGCGCACTTAAATATTTACGGAACACATTTTCGCTTAACCCGAACTGCCGCACTTGCGTCAGCAGGCGCGCCATCTGCAACGTAATTTCCGGCGGTGCGCCGGTTTGGATGTCGTTAATCAACCGGGTCATTTTCGGCAGATCGTTGAACGCGGCATAAATCTGGAGCAGCTCAAAGGCTTCTCCGATGTCTTGCATGCCATTGGCTTGAACATTTCCTTCAAGCTCTGCCTGCCGGTCGCGCATTCTGCGTATCTGATGAAGCTGTTCGAGGGTGGCTTTGGCAGCGTCGCTGTTCACATCTTTGGCGGCGAATTCTTCAGCAATGACGATGGCATCATTGAGGCGGTTCATTTGCACATACAGCTGCGTTAAGCGGAATACAGCTTCGGGGCTGAGCGGATACAGCGCAACGGCCTGTTTGAATGCGTATTCAGATTCGTCGAGCAGTCCGCGTGCGGCATAAAGACCGGCGATGGCGCTGCGCAGTTTGGAAAATGTTTTGCGGGCGACAACATCGCGAATAAATTTTTTGTCACTGAGCAGGCGTTCGGAATACCAGTCCCAGAAATCGCGGTCGTTTTTGATCATTTCCGGTGTAAGCGCTACCGGCTGATGATTAATTTTCATGATGAGTCCGTGCGGCGTGAGGTACGGATACATCCACGGCAGCACATAACTTTCTTCCACAAAAAATTCGCGCCGGCGAAGTGTGCCGTCCTCCTGCACCGGATCGAACGGAACCACGGCGGCACCGGACTGGCGCGTTGCCTCATCCGTTTTCACTTCGGTGACGTACTGGTTATGGTCAAAAATCTGTTTACAGAGGAGTCCGTTAATCTGCATCACGCCGCCGACGCCCTGCACCTGCACACGGCCGTTCTCAATTTTAACATCGGCACCGGCCTGAATCTTTCCGCTTTGAACATCGCCGACGTATTCCTGGAATGCGCGGTTGCTGTCGGCGGCGGACGGAATCCAGATTTGGTCGCCGTACAAATCGCGCATGACATTCATGTAGGTGCCGTCAGCGAGCGCGTTTTGCGTGATAAGGTAAACGTCAGGGCGGACCTGCGGACAGTAAATCATATAGGTTGGTACAAAGCGTCCCGGGTCAGTTCCGCCGAAGAAAATTGCGTTGGTTCCCATCGGCGGCGGATAAGCAGGATTTGGATATTTCGCCCATTCTTCATCAAATTTTGCCTGATCTTTACCGCAGTAATACCAGAGATCCTCCTTGATGCCGACGACACCCTGCAACTGCCAGTTACCGAACTGCCAGCCGAAATCGTGTCCGTTCTGTTCCGAACCGCCAACGACCTGCAGCTGTTTTTCACTGTAATAGTTTTTGTAGATCAGCGAAAACGGCAGCAGCAGAACCATTGCAGTGCCGCCCCATTTAGTGATCGGATTATTTTTGACGAGCGTTTCCAGAAACGCCATGACCATTAATAATCCATAACCGATCCACAGGGCATAAATGGCATGCGACTGAATATACTGCACGCGCGCGATGAAAAGTGTTTGAATATCAATTTTCGGATTCTGCAGAATGATGAAAATAATTCCGACACCAATAAACGCCACGAGTGTGGTAAGCAGCCAGTACGCATTTTTGCGGCCGGTGCGGTAAACGAATATAAACGGGACTAATGCGAAGGCGGCGATCGGCCCGAAATATTGCGCACGCAGATCGCGCAGATAGGCGCCGATCTGCAACAGGAAGGTTGACGAGAACACATCAGCGAGCACCACCCGTTCATACTGCCCGCGTGTGATCGCATGCATGAACCCTTCCCATGTACGCGGATAGCCCCAGTTGATCGGCGGATTCTGGTCAGATGAAAAGGGCATGTAGAGATAGAACGACAATCCCAGAAAAACGAGCAGATAGGTCGCACAAACTGTTTTACCGTTTTTCAGAAAAAACATTCCGGCGACGGGCACGGCAACAGCGTAGATTGTCCAGAACCAGAACGCCGCGCGCGATGGACCGAGCTCCCACTGCCAGTCGTCCGGACCGGCGCGGTCGATGAGAATCATGATGCCGTAAAAAACAAAAATGATCATGAAATCCACCGCGAGGCGCGGATTGAACAGCAGTACCGCGAGTCCAATCGCAAGTCCCATAAAAATCAGCGTTTGATGGTTCGTCAAACCAAGCCCGTAAATAAACGCCATCACAAACAGAGGTTTCGGATTATCCGGTTCGACCGCCCAGCGATAAAGAAATAAAATCACTAACGTTTGAAATAGAATATTCAGCGCGTATACTTCGGCGATTACCGCCTGAGACCAAAGGCCCTGACTGAATGCCAGCAGCAGTCCGCCGGAAACTCCGGCAGCGGCGCAAAACAAACGTTCGGTTTTTGCGCCGAGCACGGCCGTTTCTTTTTTCAGCGCATTCAGGATATCCGCCCCGGAACGGCTGATGAGCAGCGCTAATACGCCGCATGCCAATGCGCCGGAAAACGCCGAGAAAAAGTTTACGCCCCACGCCGGATTCGGATAGCCGTGATATTTTACGCCGTGGAAAACCCATTGAAACGCCCACGTCAGCAGACTCCAGATCGGATAGCCCGGCGGATGCGGCACGCCGAGATAATCGGACGCCACGATCAGCTCGCCGGAATCTTCGAGCGTAACCGTCGGCGCAAGCGTGAGTGTATAGACGGCCAGTGATACCAAAAATGTCAATGCAGCGGCAATCCAGTCAGAACGGCGAAAAAAGGAGTTTGATTCCAAAACGTGTCCTTTCATTAACTTACGGACGGTAAAATAAGCCGGTTTTCCCTATAAAGGTCAAGTTCTGCGCGCGCGAAAGTCGTGTTGCTGTTTTGACTGGAGGGAGTTCGCTGTTTTCCAGTTATTCAAAATATGCAGTATAATGATCACTGTTTCCGGCGCTTGTAAATCCTGCCGGAAAATTTTAAAACCGGCGCATGGAAAAATTCGACCGCTTTTGCAGAAACCGGAATTCTTAATTATGCTTTCTCCGTTAAAAACAACTGTGATTTTTCTGCTGTGCGGCGCCGCGATACTGCCGGCGGCGGAAATTACGGTTGAACAGGCCAAAACAGCTGCCGGCAACTGGCGGTTGCGCAGCACGGAACCGCTGGGCACAACACTGGGGCAAACGGTCGACAATGCTGAAACATATTATGACAGCACCCGCGCACCGGTTTTTCATGTAGTAAAATTTTCCGGCGGCGGTTTTGCCGTATTGTCCGCCGATACCGGCGTACGGCCGGTCATTGCTTTTTCTTCCGGCGATGCTCTGGAAGCAGACGAGCAGAATCCGTTGTGGGCATTGCTTACCGGCGATCTGCCTGAGCGGATGTCCGCTGCACGCGCGGCGCAAACCGCAGTTCAAACGTTTAGCACACATGCAACAGCAGCACAAATTTTACCGGAGGATGAATGGACACAATTATTAACACCATCACGAATGCGCAGTGCAGCCTTGCCGGACGATGTCCGTGTTGCACCTTTGATTCAATCGAAATGGGGACAGGACAACTGGCGTGACAGATACCGGCTTTATACAACCAATGTTTTCAATTACTATACGCCGAGCAATTATGTTTGTGGTTGCGTCGCCACAATGACAGCACAGATTATGCGGTATCATCAGTTCCCGGCAACAGGCATTCCGGCCGGATCCTACACCTGCGTCGTTAACGACATCTCCTTGAATCTCACCATGCAGGGCGGAGTTTATGACTGGGGAAGCATGCCGCTAGTCCCAGTCGGGACACTTTCTGAAACTCAACAAAAAGCGATTGGTA
Organism: Kiritimatiellales bacterium; assembly: GCA_041656295.1. Taxonomy (NCBI): domain Bacteria; kingdom Pseudomonadati; phylum Kiritimatiellota; class Kiritimatiellia; order Kiritimatiellales; species Kiritimatiellales bacterium. The sequence goes on from JBBADV010000003.1 coordinate 59,366, forward strand.
AATTGACATCTGACATTGGAATATCTCTCCGTGCGCAATATACAGCCAACGGTACCGGCGCTTTCGCATTCCTGGTTGCGGATGAAATTGTTTCGCGGTTTCAATATGCAAATGCACAAAAACTCGTGAGTTCCTCCGGGCTGACCGGTTATATTGATTCAGCCGTGCTGGCAAATCTGGATGCAAAACTTCCGGTCGGACTCGGCATTCAAGGGAATGCCGGGCATGCCGTTGTTGCAGACGGCTACGGCTATAAAAACGGAATACGTTATGTTCATTTAAACATGGGATGGAATGGCACGGATGACGTCTGGTATAACATTCCTGAGATTTCTGCCGGCGGACACACGTTCGATGTCCTGACAACCATCATCTATAATATCTTTCCAACCAACACCGGCGAAATCATCAGCGGACGGATTCTGGATCAAAACGGTATTCCGGCAGCCGGCGCAACCGCTTTTGTAAAAAAAGGATCGACTGTCATTTCGACCACGTCCGACAGTAACGGAATTTATGCCGTCATTGCTCCGGCACCGGCGACATATCAAATTACGGCAACTACCGCGAACGGCTGGACCGGTTCAAAGACTGTTACTGTTTCAAAAAGCGTTCAGGCAAATACAACCTATAATGATGCAACCGGCGAAGGCTGGAGTTCGTCTACCGGCAGTTCAGGGAATCAATGGGGCATTAATATATCGGCAGCCACGCCGCCGCCGGCAACACAAAACTCGCCGGTATCGGTCCCCTATGTGTGGCTTGAAACCAACGGCCTGGCGGCCGCCGGGAGTCCGCCGGCGGTGTATGAAACAGCGGCAATGAATGATAAAGACGGCGACGGCATGAAGGCGTGGGAAGAATATGTGGCCGGCACCGATCCAAATGATGCTTCCGATTATTTCCGCGTCTCCTTCGCACCGTTTCAACCCAACGCCGCAGTAATTACCTGGTCGCCGGCGTATACCAGCCGCAACTACATTGTCGAAGGGCGTGCCACACTCACCAACCCGTGGGAAACTGTTGCCGCAACCAATGCAACGCACAGTTTTTTCAGAGTAAAAGTTAAACTGCCCTAGGGCGTGTTAACACTATTGCATTTATTTGCGGATGGTTGTAAAAATTCCGCATGAAACTTGCGCAGAAACAATATGACCGGATTGCCGATGCGTTTCCGACGCAGCGCGGCAATGTCTCTTTGGATCATCTAACCGTGATGAATGCCATTCTCTATGCGCTCGAAAACGGCTGTAAATGGCGGGCACTGCCGACGGAATTCGGCAACTGGCATACCATTTATATCCGCATGAGCCGTTGGATAAAAAACGGCGTGTTAAGCCAGATCTTTGTGCGACTGCAGGAAGAGGCTATGCTTTATGTCCGGATTGACGCCATGTCACTGGACAGCACCAGCGTCCGGGTTCACCCAGATGCCTGCGGGGCGTTGAAAAAAACGGCCCGCAAGCCATCGGGCGGTCACAGGGCGGACGAACCACAAAGATACATCTGGTTGCCGCAACTGCTCGTCAGGCAGTAATTTTTGCTTGTCTGCCGGCACCGAGGGTGACGCGCTGCGGGGTAGAGAATTGCTGATGCGCCGGAACCATGCCATCTGCTTATGGATCGTGCGTATGAAGGGGATGAAACCCGGGAACCGGCTCAGACACTGGGATTGATACCCGTTGTTCCGCCCAGCCCGAACCGGAAAAACCCATGGGATTACGATACAATAATCTATAAAAGACGTAATGAGGTTGAGCGACTCATCCGGCAGGTGAAATCCTATCGCCGGGTATTCACCCGGTATGACAAACTGGACATTATGGTTTTGGGATTCATTGTCTTCGCGTTCATTATGGAATTCTTACGCTTGTGTTAACACGCCCTAAGGGTGGAAAGAAAGCGGAAACTTTTTAGGGGATGATTTCTTTCATGTACGCACTCGTAATCGACATCCGATTTGCGTAATCAGAATGGTAAATTATACATAGGTTTAAGACAAGTTAATGGGACGTTTTCTGATTGTGAATCCCTCTAAATTTTGAAAGCCGAACCTTGGCAATACTCCAGAAGTTTTCAATACCGTTGATATGATTTCGTCCAGCAGCAAATTCATTTACTCCGTGACGGATCCTGTAATGCTTCCGATACCCGAAATTTACCAGGCCATCGTAACTTTTAAATCCATCGGTATATATAATCGATTCAATATCAACTTTTTGTTGTATAATAGGCAATAACTCTTTTACAGAACAGTTCTTAACCACCTGCGTATAAACCCGGTCTTTTCGTTTTATCAGCCCAAACACGATCGTTTTTCCTTTCGCACCGCGACCGCGGATTCCCCGTACACGCCGGGCGCCGAAATAGCTTTCATCTAATTCAATTTCACCGCATTTAAACGGGCTGTCCAGTTCATAGCATTCAGCAAGCCGCCGGCGCACCGCAGAAATAATCCGATTGATCGTGTTACGACTTAATCCAGTCAGAACAGCCATCTTTGATGCCTCAATATCCACCGAGAAGTAGCGGATAATACGTCGAAAATCGTGAATGAAAAATATATTTATTACTCATTTCAAGACAACGTCTTCAAGGGTATGTCAACTCCATTAACTTGTTACATATAATATAAAATATTTTTTGACATTAATAAGTTTTATCGTTAATAACTAATTCGAATTTGGATATGGTTGTCTTTCTAATTGAGCAAGAGAGTGTTTATGGCTGTTTTTACATTTTTACTATCCAGCATTTTGTTTATAAGTACGTCCGGTTTTTCACAGACAAATGTATTTGTCTGTTCGCTCAATAGTGGTATTCCTGAGTTGAAACGTGATGTTGCGTATGTAAACAATCAGGATAAGAGTGGATTTCAGTGCTACTGGACTGATGAAAAAGGCCGGCGCGATTTAGGACAGCAGTTCACCGTTTCTTCGGTATTCAGTGCGCGCAGTCTGGCATTGCAGATTAACTCCGGCGGCTCTTCGCTTGAAGGGTGTCCGTTTCGTATTATTTTCGCGCACCGGAAAACCGGCAGTACACAGCCGGGAAAAGTGATTGCCATACAGGACGGATTCGTTCCCGGAAAAGGGCAGCGCCCGCGCAGCGGAACATGGCTGATTTTGGAATTTCCGGCAGTGCAGTTTGAATCCGGCGCCTATTGTTTTCTTTTGCAGTATAAAGAAGCTGGTCCGGCCGGACAGGCGATTACGCTGAATACCGCCGGTGCCGCAAATGCATATTCCGGCGGTGAAGGGCTGCAGTCCTATTCTGCTGATCCGTCAAAGATCGTTGCCGGACGCGCCATTAATTTTATTCTTTCGTCGGATTCATGGGCGGAGGTGGAAAATTCCAATATACCGCGGATTCTGGAAGTGGACCGGCGGGGCGGCACGCCATACGCATCGCTTGAAGCCGCCGCCAATGTAATTCGTGCCGGGGATACGCTGCGTATTGCACCGGGCAGTGGACCGTACCGTGAACAGCTTTATATCCGCGCTTCTGGTCGTCCGGATGCGCCGATTACCGTTGAAGGTAATGGAGAGCTTGTAACCGGGTTTGATCCTCTGGCCGGTTTTCGTGAAGAGAACGGTGTGATGGTTTGCGATCTGCCGGTTGAGTTTCCCTGTGTTGTAACTTATCGCGGCGAGCGGCTGCGGCAGAGTGCCGCAACCAGACAGTTCACAAAATATGCCCGTCTTTCCGGAGACAGTAAGCGGATTGAACTGCTTCCGGGGACTGATACGAACAACTGGGAGGTTTCTGTCCGTTATTTCGCAGTGCGGATTCAGGACGCATCAAATCATATCTACCGTAATCTGAAAGCGTCCGGTGCACAGAATGACGGATTCAATCTGCACGGAACCGGAAGCAATATTATATTTAAAAATATTGAAGGATTTCAGAATCTGGACGAAGGGTTTTCGTCGCACGACAACATCGCCAGTGAGATTCGCGGCGGGCTGTTTTATGATAATGACAACGGAATAGTAAATATTAACTCAAGTGTTACGCTAATGGAAAATGTTTCTGTGTACAATAATCTCGGCTGGGGATTCCGGCAGTATCATCAGTGCACCGGGATTTTAAAACAGTTCAATTCATACAGTAACGGAATCTGCCAGATCGAAATTTCCGGCGAGTCCATTGCTCAGATTACCAATTGCACTGCGTCCGTTCCGCCGTGGACGGAACGGCAATGGACCAGTTATATGGAATCAAGAAATCATTCCGTGATGCCGGCAGTGAAAATTGACCCGGAGGCGGAAGTTGCTGGATATGTCACTACGGAGTGAATTTATTATATTGCATAAGATTTCAAAACCCGACCGAGGGTACCCGCACAGTGCAAGTCCATTCCAGAATCAGACCTTTTTGACGAGAGTGCGATTAAAAAACTGGAAATAATTGTCATATGTTGATTATTACGATTGACCTATGATCCGATATTTTGCCGGAGTTGTTCCAACTTTTTTTCGAAACAGGCGGTGGAAATGGGTGATATCCGAGAAGCCGGTGGACAGGGCAATTTGCAGGATACTCATGCCGGAGTCACGCAGCAGTTCCATCGCGGCACAGAGGCGGCGCTGAATCAGTAAACTGCGGAAACTCACACCGCAGCTTTGCCGGACTGCGTGACTTGTCCGGCTTTCACTCAGGTGAAGATGCTGCGCCAGCATTTTTACGGTGAGATGTTCCTGATAATTTTCTTCAATGAACCGGTAAACAATAAGTTTCCGTTTAATGAGTGAATTTGCGGAAAATGCATCCGGCGATTTTGTTTTCTTTTTTACTGAATAAAAATTTTCCAGCCATAACTGCAGACGGGCGGCAAGCTGGCGCAGGTGTTCAAGAATAAGCTGCGCCTCTTTTTCACCGATAACATTTATTTTCTGCCGGTGTTTATTCCGCAGCGATTTATCCCATTTGATTGGCGCGGTGCGTATTGCAGAAACAAGCGTTTTGCCGGGCAGGCGGATTCCGGCAAAAAGAACCAGCGCCAGCTCCTGCTGATGAAAAACAGGCACAACCCATTCAACAAATCCGGCGGGACAGACATGAATCCGTCCGTCCGGAATATTACTTAACTCAGGACGCAACGAAGAAATTTCAAAATGAACACAGGTGCTTTCCTGTCCTTGTGCTTTTACGGCCAGACAATGTCTGGAACGGTGATGAAAACGGTGCGCCTGAATGAACGGACTGAGAATGCCAGAGAGATCGTGAACGGTAATGTTCAGAGAATGAATAGATTCAAAAGCAGAAATTGCTTTTTCAACCGCATCAAATTGGACTGGAACATTTTCATTCATTATTAAACCTGTGAAATCATGCGACAGAAAAGATCAATTTTTCAACGATATTCACCACGTTTACATCAGTGAATTTCTGCTTAGATAAAACAGTTTTTTCAATACGGAAAGGAAGCGATGATAAAAATAGCGGTTTTAGACGGTTATACACTCAATCCCGGTGACAATCCCTGGGATGAACTCAATGAATTCGGAACCGTAGAAATATATGACCGGACGGCGCCGGAAGAATTTTTTGAGCGGGCTGCAAACGCAAATATTCTGCTTACGAATAAAACGCCGATTGGCCGTGAACAGATTGAATTACTCCCTAAGTTGAAATTTATCGCAGTCCTTGCCACCGGCTATAATGTTGTAGATATAGAAGCGGCCGCAGAAAAAGGAATTCCTGTTGCCAATGTTCCGACGTATGGCACTGATTCGGTGGCGCAGCATGCGCTGGCGCTGCTGCTGGAATTAACTAATCACACCGGCGCCGCGGACAAAAGCATTCGCGACGGACGATGGAGTTCGTGTCCGGACTTCAGCTATTGGGATAAATCAAATATTGAATTGCGCGGTGCGATTTTAGGAATTGTCGGATTCGGCCGGATCGGACAGCAAATGGCACGGCTTGGCGCGGCGCTTGGAATGAAAATTATTTATGCGGACGCAAAAGAAATCAACCTGCCGGAAATTCCTGCGCAGCGGGTCGGTGTTGAAGAACTTTTTGAGCAGGCGGATGTTGTTTCGCTGCACTGCAGTCAGGCGCCGGAAAATTTTCAGTTTGTGAACACCGCCTTGATTGCAAAAATGAAACTGTCTGCGCTGCTGATTAATACGGCGCGCGGAACGCTGATAAAAGAAGACGATCTCGCGGAAGCATTGCGGAATGGTGTGATTGCCGGAGCAGGGCTTGATGTGCTGTCTATTGAGCCGCCGCTTCCAGCGAATCCTTTATTAACTGCGCCAAACTGTATTTTAACTCCGCATGTGGCATGGAGCAGTCTGGCCGGACGCCGGCGGCTGATGAAAACAACGCTGGAAAATGTGCGGGGATTTCTAGAAGGCAAAGCAGTCAATATTGTGAACGGCGTTCTGCCGGATAAAAAATGAGGGTGAAAATGAAACACGTTGACGGTACTTATTTGTTGCAGAGAAATATTCCTGCTGAGGCAGGTTATGATTTAGTCGTTGCCGGCGGCGGTCCTGCCGGTACTGCCGCCGCGGTTTGTGCCGGACGGCTCGGATTGCGCGTACTGTTAATTGAAGCGACAGGCTGTTTAGGCGGAATGGGAACAGCCGGGCTGGTTTCAGCCTGGTCGGATACTGCCGATGGAGAGCGCATGATTGCCGGTGGATTTGCAGCCGAATTAATTAACCGGCTGCATCAACGCGGTTATTTAAAACCGGGTATTCATCCCGACCGATGGGCCAAAGATCTGCACGGCGGTTTCGGATTTAATCCAGAGGGACTCAAACTGATCCTTGATGAATCCTGTGCCGAGGCCGGCGTAGAAGTCCGTTTTTTCACGCACCTGATAGATGCAGATTACGAGCAGGGAAATGTAAAAGGAGTGATCGTGAATAACATTGAAGGGCACCGTTATATTCCGGCGCATACTTTTATCGATGGAACCGGTGATGCGGTTTTAGCGAAACTTTGCGGTGTTGCCTGCCGTGAAGCAGGCAGAGATACTCCCGATATTATGGCACCGACACTGTGTGCGATTCAGGCGGGTATTGATACAGAAACGTTCGATATGACTGTTCAACAGGATGCGGTCTTTAAAGCCATTGCGGACGGTTTTTTATCGCAAAATGACCGTCATATTCCCGGCTTGTTTATTCACAGTGATACAACAGCAATTATGAATGCTGGGCACCTTTTCGGTACGGATGCGTTAAATTGCCGCAGTCTGAGTGACGGGATGGTGCAAGGGCGCAGATTTGCAGAAGAATATACGCGGTTCTTCAAAAAATATCTGCGGGGGTGTGAAAACATGCGTCTTATGGCAACCGGCGCACTGCTGGGGATTCGTGAATCAAGGCGCATTCGGGGTGAATATGAATTGAATTATGATGATTTTATCGCGCGCCGCAGTTTCCCTGATCAAATTTGCATTTATAATAAATCGGTGGATATTCATGTTCACGATTGTTCTGATGAACAGTGGGAACGTTATACAAAAGAATTTCTTCAAATCGACCGCCTCGGGAAAGGCGAATATTACGGACTGCCGTATGGAATTCTGGTTCCGGCAGGCGGCTGGAATAATTTATGGGTCGCCGGACGGTGTAATTCCAGTGACATAAAAATGCACGGTGCCATTCGTGATCAGCCGGCCTGTTTTATGATGGGAGAAGCTGCCGGTGCGGCGGCGGTACAATCAATAAAAACCGGACAACCTGCCTGTGATTTGAACACTGCGATGCTTGTAAAAACATTACGCCGGCAGGGCGGAGTACTTCCGCAGCGGCAACTTATTAAAACAATGACGAAAAACTGATCGGGGGATCAAAAAAAAATATCAGGCAACAGTGCTAATCTTTTGACAAAAAATTATATTTTGTAATCCTAATACGAGTTAGGAAGTCAGGCTGTTAATATTAAGGAGACGGGTATGTTAAGAATATTGAGTATCGTTTTAATGCTGTCTACGCGCGGGGCATGCGGCGGTGATTTTTCGAAGTGGAATGCACAGGCGGGTGAGGGTGTGCGGATTCAGCGGAATGGTGAATTTATTGAAGTTTCTTATGAGTCGGCACAAAAAAAAGCGGTGATAATTCGTCCGTCAAGACCGGTTCCTCTGACTGAAGATACCTCACGAATCCGGTTGTGGTTTGCGTCGCTTCAAGGAGAATTTGATTTAATTTTATTAGTTACTGACGGTAAGCAAGTGGAGCATGAGGTGAAGCTGGAAACCAGCCGGTATTTCAGTTCGTGGATTCATCCGAAAAGTGTGCTGGAAAAATTTTCCTGCTGGTATCAGGCGGATTCTGGACTGCTTGCGCCAACTGCAAAAATTGAGGATCGCGTACAGAGAGAATATCTGAAGACAGTCCGCAGTATGCTTTGGCCTCAGCCGCTGCAGCTTTCCGGACTGAAGATTGTTCCGGCAACAAGTACGCGCAATGCGCTGGCGAATGCCCAGGATGTGGCTGCCGGGAAAGTCCGGGTCTGTCTGGCGAACTGGGATGCGATCTCTTTTGACGGACTGAGTGCCGATACAAACTGGTTTTTAGAAGAACGGGGCCGGTGGGGCTGGAATACAAATCCGGTTATTTTCCCGGATGACCTTACGATGACTTCCGGTGAGAGACGCTATCAGCTCGAGTTGCGGAAAGGGTTTCAGGGCGAGGTGATCTGGAAAAAGGAAGGTACATTAACTGTCCAGCAGGACAATGCTGCGAATCTGTTCCGCAACGCGGTGAAACTTCCTGTTCCGCCGCGCGGTCGCTATTTTCTGGATGCAAAAGTCTGGCTTCCTGATGGAACACTGGAAGGCACCCGGTGGATGCATATGTATGTGTATCAGAGTCCTGAAACGGAAACGGTATCGGTTCAGTCCTCAATGGAATGGGTCAGCGGACGGGAATGGAATGTCTTTGAGGCGAATGAAGCGGCGGAGTTAACATTAGCGTGCAGTGCATCAGAAGTTTTTTCTCTGCCGAAATCGGCGCGGTGCGATGTTTCAATTCGCAACTGGCAGGAGACAGAAGTTTTTAAAACAAACTGCGTCCCCGGCGAGCGCATTTCATTTCAGGGCACTCCCGGTCAGGCATATGTGATTACCGGAAAACTGTTTTTCGGCACGCGATTGATTAATCAGACCCAGTTAATGTTCGGTTTTAAAAATCAGGAAACTGTGTCCGGTTCGTATACGGTTCCGGAATCTGTGCCGTACCGCGAAGAACTGTTGCGCGGAGAAGTTCAGTTTGCCGCGGAACACTGGGGCGAATATTTGCAGCATTACGGCCCGATCTGTCCGCCGTCCGGATACGGACTTCCGATGACGCCGGCGCGCGCGGCGAAACTGGATGAGTGGCTGAACAGCCTGCCGGAACATGGTGTTGAAATTGCCGGATTTTATTTTACTTCGGGAATGGTTGAACCTCTGCCGGGAGTATTTTTCTGGGAGGAACTTGACCGCCGGATTGAACTGGCCGGCAGTTTAGGCCTTAAGGTGATACTTAATCCGTCTGCACCGAATTCAAATCCGTACCGCGAACCCATCTGGTCCGATTCGATGCCGATGCTTGACCAGTACGGATATACGTTTCTGGACACAGCGGGAAAATACACCTGGCCGGGCAGCTGGAGTATGGGCGAAAGCTATTTTCCGTTCTTAAAGGCAATGGCCGCGCACTTTGCGGAAAACCCGGTGGTTGTGGCATACAAGCTGGAAAAGTTGGCGGCAAGAGATCGCGAATCCAGCGAAACCAAAGCGGAACTCAGAATCGCCGATTATTCTCTGGATGCACAAAACGCGTATACGGCATGGCGCACAAACAACGGACTGGCGCCGGAAGCATTGGCGAAGCGGTTTTCTCTGCCGGGAGTTGATGCGCCGGATACCGGGCCGGATCTTTCTCCGGAATGGCAGTCAACCATGGCATTCCGTGCATTTTCCGGTTATGAATGGGTCAAACAATCCATGGAAACAATCCGTGAAATCGACCCGAGACGGATGCTTATTGTTTATCAGATGGCCACCATGGAAAATGTGATTCCTCTGCTTAAACAATACGGCGGAACACTGCTGCCGGAAGGCGGGCCGAACTATAATGAATTATATGAGTCCAGTCTCATGACACAGATGGGGCTTCCGTATGCTCACGAGCCGAGTACATTTGTTCCCAAAGAACGGGCGCATATCGACAGCAGCTATTTTTATTCCAGCTGTTTCGGCAATGAAGCATTCTGGAACTTCCGCTGGCATCAGGACGCTTACGGACAGCAGACCGATCTGTTGCCTGCACTGGAGTTTTTAAAAAAATCCATGCCGGCGTATCAGGAGTGGTATGCAACCGGACGCATGGAACCTGAAATTCTGGTCCTCGGCAGCCGGGCGGAAAAACTGCTGTCCCGTCCGCGGCGGATTGAGCTGCCCGGTCTGGCCGGGTTTACGGAATTTGTCGCACTGTATCTGTTTCATCAGATCCCCGCACATTACGCCAATGAATTTACAGACTGGGTTGATCTGCAAAAATTCAAACTGGTTATACTCGCCGGCGATGTTGTTCCTGAAAACGTTGCTGAACGGATTACTGCCTATGCACAGAACGGCGGCAAAGTGTTGCTGTCCGGCTCTGCCGGGCAGTATGAGCCCGGGAATCCGTCCAGCCGGAATGTGTTAAGTGAGCGGTTGATTGCATTGCCGAATGTACGCCGCATTTCTGCGCCGGCGGTTACCGTGCCGAATGCATATTGGAGTACTCACGGGCATGTAAAAACCATGTTCAATCAGACCGAACTTGAACCTGTGCTTGAGTGGGCGGGAATTCAGCGGAATATTACGACGTCTGCGCCGGGATTCGCTGTGCTGCTGCGCACCGGGGACGATGGATGTCTTTATGCCGCGGTTTTCCGGCGGCTGCAATACGGACGGCTACCGGGAGCAACGTTGCAGGAAACATTTGACGGTGACACGGTTGGGTGCACGGTGACTGTACATCAGCTGAGTGCCGATCGATATACGGTAGAACTGTTCCATCGCGAAAAACGCTCAATGGGCAAAATTAAACCGGACTCAAATCAGTCGATAACAATTGCAGTTGATACAATGGAGCAGGGCGAGTTCCGGCTGTTTAAGTTAACGCCGGAAAAATAGGATGAATAATTTGACGTGTTTGGATGGGTAGGGACGGCAGTCCCTTGCCGTCTGCCGCCATAGCGTTAGCGGCGGTGGAAAATATTGAATATTCCATTATATCGGCGCTCAAGGGACTGAGCGCCCTACCGTTAGAATTTTTTATCCTGTTAATCCTGTCTAAAAACTCTCCGCTTTCTTTTTGAAAAAACCCGTTCCATCCGTGTTATCCGCGGTTAAAATTGTATCTATTGCCGCGTTTGCAGTGGCGGCAGGAATTCAAAAGCTCTGCATCGCCATATCAATATAAAGTGTGGCGGACCAGCCGAAGTCTGAAAAGGCCTGATGGTACGGACTGATTTCCGGCGCGCATCTGCCTTTACGCAGCAGTTGCGGCGGCGGCAGTTCGCCACGGTCGTCATAAAATTCAAAAAATGTTCCGCACCGGTGATAATATTTTTCAAGCTCCGTAACGGTTTTTATGCGCAACTGTTCTGCTTCTGCGTGGCGGTTACAGCGTTTTAATCCGCGAATGATTAACCAGTTCATGCAGATCCAGACCGGTCCGCGCCACATATCCTTGGAATAATATTTTTCGCACTGCCGCGAAATTGACGGCACTGGAAACGCGGTGCCGAATGAGCCCGGAACGGCCAGATGTGTGAGCATCCGTTCCAGTTTTTCAGCATCCGGCGCGCCGGAAAGCAGCGGCAGGAACCCGGATGACGCCAGTACTGCGCTTTGCTTTTGATTAACAACATCGAGATCAACATAAAAACCGGCGGCATCATTCCACAGCCGTTCATTCATCAGCCGGTTGATTTCCGCCGCAGTTTTCCGGTGCGATTCCGCTTCATCGGTTAATCCCAGCTCTTCCGCAAATCCGGCGATAATTTCATATTCGTGCGCGAGAAACGCGTTAAAATCCGGCGCATCCAGTTGGATGGCATCATCAAAGCGCGGGGAGTTATCCATTCCGCTTTCACCGCTCCGGCAGTTTGCATCCGCTTCAATAGCCCACTCAACAAGTCCGCCGCCGTCGCTGTCACGGTTTTCGCGAATCCATTGAAGAAACTTCACCAGTTTTGGGTAAATTCCGGCGATAAATTCCGGCGACGGATCTTTTTCCTGAATCAGCTGCGCTCCCAGCGCAAGCACCGGCGGCTGGGTAATACTGCTGTGTTTATACGGATCCATCGCATGCGGAATGAAACCATCCGGCTGCTGCAAATCAAAAACCGCCAGCAGAAAACTGCGCGCCGTTTCAGGATTAATGTGCCGCATACCGGCGGCGTGAAACACACTGTCCCACAGCCACATGCGGGCGTGCGGCCACCGGTCCGGTGTAGACCATAAATGGTGAATCTGTCCTTCCGCCGAACAGCATTGCGTTTTTAACTGCGAGGCGGCTTTCCACAGCGCCGTGTCAGCATTTGGCGGAAAGGTTAGCGAATCAAGAAACCGCCGGCGGTCTGCAATCACCTGCTCAAGGCTGCTCTCCAGCAATTCCGGCTGGAAACATTCTTCATGCCCGATTAAAAGCATATCGTTCTTCCGGCAGCACTGCATTGATTTGCCGCACTCGAATGAAACATCGCCGGAGACCAGAAAATGAAAACTATCGACAAACGCTCCGCACACACTGCTCCCGCCGGAAAAGCTGATTCTGAAAAAATCGCCGGCCAGCAATAACGATTCCACCGGTTTTTCCGGCAGGACCAGTGTCCCGCCGTTTTCCGGAATTTTAATTTCAATTGCCACGCCGGACAATGCGGTGCGAAGCACCAGCGACTTGCCGAATTTCGTTTCACCGTCCAGTCCTGAAAATGCCAGCAGCTGCCCGCTGCCCCATACAGTCAAAACATTGTTTTTCATAAAAACTACCTTATTCGAGTTTGTAAAAATAACTTAATAAATAAGTTGGTAAAGCAGAAAACACAAATCTTTGATTTACGATGTTGAATTCATAAGTTTTTAATTTTACTGTGATTTTATAAGCATAAATAAAAATTCACCGGCAAAAAAATATTTAAAATTTCAGTTGCATTTTTAAAAATAAAAGTTACCTTTTATCCAAATACGAGTTAGTAGCGAATACGATTTTCGCGGCTTGTATGGAAGACCGACTATAGGAAAAGGAGAGTCGAGATGAGAAAAATCAGCAGTATCACATGTATTATCTTCGGATGCGGAATGTTTGCATTTTCCGATGTTATTGTGAGTGTTGTTTCAAATATACCGACAGACAATGTATTAATTGGTAACGCTACTGGAACTGCAGGATTGGGTTGGCGTAATAACGGTACGGATCCAGTGCGAGAAATCGGACAGTCTTTTTTAGCGTCGATGGATACAATTATGGATTCATTCAGCTTAAAGGCTGGCGGAGGAGTCGGTGCCGGTGCTTCGGGGGCCGGTTTTTCTGTGACGATTTATTCAAATTCAGTTGATACTACTTTGGGAACTGCTATTTCAACACAAACAGGGACTTATTTGACGACAAGCGATGGTGTTTCGAGTGGTGCATGGATTACTTTTGATTTGGAAGATAATATTAATCTTTATTCAGGAAATTATTATACTTTTACACTTACATGGGATGATCCTGCTGTTCCGGCGAAAAACCAGAATTTTTTCCATCAGAATACAGGAAGCACGTTTTCAGAAGGTAGACTCTGGCAAAATAATGGCTCCTCTTGGGCAGCTTCAGGCGTTGCAGACTTTGTATTTGTTGTGCAGGCGATTCCTGAACCGGTATCGGCTGGGTTGTTGACCATCGGTGGCGTTGCGCTGATGTTCTTCCGGAAACGGTTTAAAAAATAATCAGTATGCTTTTTTCCGGCGGCTCATTTTTAGAGCCGCCGTTTTTTGGCTGTAAATTCAAGGTTTTCGGGAGGATTTTTTTGTGAGTTCACATCATACTGAAAAAAAACGCCGGCGGTTTGCGTATGTCGGAACAGGATCGCGGGTGAAAATGTTTCTGGATCCGGTGGCAACTTCGTATGCAGAGGATTCTGAGATTGTCGGGCTGTGCGACAGCAGTATGGTGCGCGCTGAATATCATCGCGACCGGATTATCAGGGAGCTTGGATATCGTGAAGTTCCGCTGTATAAAGCGGCGGATTTTCATCGGATGCTGGAAGAGACAAAGCCGGATACGGTGGTCGTCTGTTCAGTGGATTGCACGCACGATTATTATATTACCGAGAGTCTTCATGCCGGATGCAGCGTGGTTACAGAAAAACCGATGACGGTGAATGCGGAAAAGTGCCAATCCGTTCTTGATGCAGTAAGTGAAACTCAGCGGCCGGTTCAGGTGACGTTTAATTATCGTTGGGCACCGGGCGCCACCAAAGTGAAAGAACTGCTGTCGACCGGTGTAATCGGCAATATTTATCAGGTGAATATGGAATACTGCCTGAATACGAGTCACGGTGCGGATTATTTCCGGCGCTGGCATTCAATCAAAGAGTGTTCCGGCGGCCTGCTGGTGCATAAGTCGACACACCATTTTGATTTGATTAACTGGTGGATTGATGCGGTTCCGGACCGCGTGTTTGCACGCGGCGGCCTGTTTTTTTACGGCAAAGAGAATGCGGTAAAGCGCGGCGATGAAGTTTTTACTAAATATGATCGGTATCATGGAAATATAACTTCCGGTAAACAGGATCCGTTTGCATTTATCTATGACGATGCGGATTACGATCAGGTATATAACCGCAATATTTATCTCGATGCAGAAAAAGAGAACGGATACCTGCGTGATATGAATGTGTTTCGCGCCGGCATTGATATTGAAGATGTGATGAATGTTTCCGTACGTTATCGCAACGGCATACTGCTGAACTATTCATTAAACGCATTCAGCCCGAATGAAGGATACCGGGTGACATTTACCGGCAACCGCGGCCGGATTGAATATTCCGAAGTTCACGGTGCACATATTTTGTTTGAGGACGGCACTAAAAAACCGGTGAACGAGCATGCGCACAGCGGACGGCATCACTTGAAGGTTTTTCCGATGTTTAAAGAGCCGTATGAGATTGAGGTGATCCCCGGCAAGGGTGGTCACGGCGGCGGCGATATTCTTCTGCAGGAACAGATTTTTTCGGCCAATCCGCCGAAAGATCCGTTCGGACGGCATGCCGGACACGAGCAGGGCGCAGCATCCATTTTAATCGGAATTGCGGCAAACCGGAGTATTCGGACCGGTCAGGATGAAAAAATTACGGATCTTGTTCCGTTGCGGCCGGATGCTGCCCGCCTGTCCGAATTAATCTGATGTAAATAATGCGTGAAGCTCTGAGCAGGAGTTGATAAGTTTACGCTTATGAATTCCCGTTCAAAACAAACGCATAAAATTTCTTCTACTGCGGACTTAGCTCGTTATCTCGGGCTGTCACAATGGACGGTGTCACGCGCGATCAATAATCATAAGGACATCAGCGAAGCTACGCGCCGGCGTGTGATGGATGCGATGGATGAGACGGGATTTCGTCCGAATCTTTTCGCGCGCGGATTGCGCGGACGCAGTTCACGGATGATCGGCATCAGTTTTTTCCGGTTGAATGTTCCGATTTTGAATCAGAAAGTTTTGAATATTCAAACGTTTTTCCGTGAAAAACAATACCAGTGTTTGCTTGAAACGACTGATAATGATCTTGAGCAGGAAATTCAGGGAATACGGAATCTCCTCAAAATTCATGTTGATGGAATTGTTCTGATTCAGTCTGGATTGACTGTAGAGCAGATGGGGTCTTTGGCCGGCAGTGTCCCGTGGGTTTTGGTGGATCCGGGGATTCCGGCGTTTGGCGGAAATGCGGTTTATTTAGACCGGGCTGTCGCGCAACGGCGTATATTTGAACATTTATACACGTTAGGGCACCGGAAGTTTGCTCTGCTGGGTTATGGGAAAAATGATAAATGGCGGTGGCCGGCATTGCAGCAGGCCGCTATTGATTTCGGCATGAATCCTGCAAAAGAATTTACGGCTTTAAAAAAACAGAAGGGTGATCGCAGTGAGGTAGCCGCCGGAGTACGAATGGCTGAAGAGATTATTCATCAGTCGCCAAGACCGACGGCATTGATTTGTCTCAATGATTTTATTGCTCTCGGTGTAATACAGGCACTGCAGCACGCAGGTTTTTCTGTACCTGCAGATTTTTCTGTGACCGGATTTGATAATTTATCCAGCTCATTTTATCCGATATTAACAACGATTGATCAGCGGGTCAGCGTGATGATGAAAGAGGCGGGAAATCTGCTGTTGCGGCAGATTGATGCGCCGGATTTCAAACACGCAGCTGAATCAATCCGCATCGAGCCGGAATTCATTATCGGCGAATCCACCGGTCCGGTGCCGGAATAATTTTTTTTGGCAGGATAACGGGATTTTTAACCACAGAGATAGATTTGGAGAATTAAAATTCTGTGCCTCAGTGATCTCTCTGTGGCTTCCAGAATCTGTTTATATCCGTGATATCTGCAGTTCGTTAACCGGTTTCGTAAAATTCTGCGGGAACCGTTTTTTAAACAATCATTGATTATTTTCTTGAGCAAAATTTTTTTCTAAATATAACAAAACAGACAAACCTAAAACGTATTTGGTGTTAAAACACAGCGGAGAGTTTAAATGTCTGTAAACGAAGCGGCTGAGCCGGGTTCAAAAAAAGGTGTCGATCCGTTTTTCTTTACGATTAAAGATGTTTGCGAAGGAAAACCGGCGAACGGACTGGTGTGGTTTCTTGAGCAGACAACGGGAAATCAGCGTCCGCCGGCGGAAGACCGGTTTGTCGTAAAAGACAGGTGCAAGGTGCTGAAATCAACTGCATTCGAATCGATGACGCGCCGCCGGAAAAACCGCCCGCCGGTGTTTTATAATCCTGTTTATCATCAGACCGGTTATGTTGAGTCCGAAGACGGTATCTATGACGTAGTGACATGGAATACTCCGCTCGGGAGTGTAACCGGGAAATCTCATAATAATCATTTTACAGAGTATCCAGTGAAGACGCCGGATGACATTGAACTCTGGACATTTATTTATGAAAATCTGACGTTTCAGACAAATCCGGTATGGTTTGAAAAAAATACGTCGGATCAGATTCATTTTGATATGAACTGGTCGCCGGTACAGCAGCTTTTACAGTTCGATATGGGAATGGAGAATTTCTATTGTTTTCTGGCAGATGAGCCGGAAAAAATGGAACGGTTGCTGGCGGTTATGCATGAACGCTGTAAAGACAGGCTGCGGCTGGGATTATCTCTTTTTAAAAAGACGTTTTGGGTGTACTGGGCGGAAAATACATCGTCGACAGAAATTTCACCGGCGTATTACCGGAGGCTTACGTTGCCGCATATGCGGGAATACGCACAGATTGTACATGAAAAAAATGCACGCCTGATTGTTCACATGTGCGGTCTGCTTAAAAATCTGGCGGACTGTTTCCCTGAGACCGGCATAGATGGCATTGATTCTGTGACACCGCCGCCGTTCGGAGATGCGCCGTATAAACTGATCCGGGATACATTCAAGCCGGATTTTACCATCATCGGACGTTTGAACGCCTGTCTGTGGGTCGGAAAAAGCAAGGCGGAGATTCAATCAATCATCCGGCAGCAGATTTATCCCGCACTGCTGACGACTCCTTTTTGTCTGATGGTTACGACTGATGCAATGCCTGACATCCCATATGATGATGTGATGAATTTGTATGATGCGCTGGAGTCTGTCGCATGGTGAGGCGGGTACGGTTTCTGAGTTAAAAAATCGCCGATGTTTTTTCTTGAACAAAAACACCGGATAACTCATAAATAATCTACAACCTAAAACGTATTGGGAATACATAGTGATTATTAAGGAAAGGAGATATGATGAACAGGAGTAAAACAGGATTAATATGGGCGGCGATATTTGCACTTATTTTTTCGGCAGGAACGATGGTGTCCGCCGAGGTGAAAGTGTCTGCCGATTCTTCGGCACCGGATAAGGATGTGATTGCCGCCAGCTCCGTTCCGGAATCACTGACGGGTTATCAATGGCGGAACAACGATTCCGGTGGACGGCGTGATCTGGGACAGTCGTTTAAAGCAGCGGCAAATGGAACGATGACTGCGTTCAGTGTTGCGGTTGCGGGCAATGTTCAGGTCGGCGCTTATAATGCAGCGTTTACGGTTACCGTGTATGAAAGCGACCGAAGTTCTGAGATGGGGAAAGCTGTTTCAACTCAAAAAGGAACGTATCTCGACCGGTTTTCTAATCCGATCAATCCCGGCTGGATCACGTTTGAGCTCGAGGCTGTGTCGCTGACCGGGGGTAAATATTATACCATTATTTTTTCCTGGGATAATCTCGGAATAGCGCGGCAGGATCAGGTTTTTGCGAGCGCTAATCACATTTATTCCGACGGGCGGCTATGGGAATCGGCCGACGGAAAGCAGTTTAAGTCATCGACAGGAGCTGATCTGGTTTTCTGTGTTCAGGGAAAGTAATAATAAGGATTTTTAAATCATGAAGTATCAGCTGATTGTATCTGGATTTTTTTTGTGCAGCTCTGTATTTGCATCTGCGGTAAAAACTGTGGATCCGGTAAAAACGCTGCAGTCATTGCCTCCGGGTAAAGCGGCAGACGTGATCATTGAGCCGGGTGTATACCGGCTGCCGGAAGAAGGTCTGGCGTTGAAAGATCTGAAAGATGTCAGTATTCAGGCCAAAGACGTGACGTTTATTGCAACGCATCCCAAAACAACGGCGCTTAGTTTTTACAGCTGCACGAATGTACATGTGCAGGGTCTGACGCTGGATTATGATCCGTTGCCGTTCACGCAGGGAACGATTACGGCGGTTGATCCGAAAACGCATACGGCGGAATTTTCAGTGCATGCCGGCTATTCCGATTTAACCGCTGATTTCACAGTCAACCGTTTTAATCTTTTTGATGCTGAAACCCGGCACTGGAAAATCGGCGCGCCGGATTATTATGTCCGGAAAATTGAAGCGCTGCCGGGACTTCGTGCCGGGCGGATTTATTTTGAACCGGTAAAAGCGGGGTTTGAACTGGTGAAACCGGGCGATCATGTAGCGATCAATCTGCGTAATGCCGCCGGTATTTATATACGATCAGGCTGTGCCGACGTTAACATGACGGACGTAACCGTTCATGCCGCACCGGCAATCGCAATTATGATTCGGTTCGCAGAAAATTCCGGTAAATTTGAGCGGGTGCGGATTATTCCCGGTCCGACGCCGGCGGGGGCGACAGAGGCGCGCCTTTTATCAGCCAGCGCCGATGGATTCAATTCGGCCTACACACGCAAGGGACCGGTCTTGCAGGATTGTGAGTTTGCATTTATAGCGGATGACGGAGTGAATCTGCATGGCGCCACGCTGCCGGTTCTGCTGTGGGAAGATGCCCGCACCTGTATTTCGATGCGGCCGGGGTCTGACCCGTTTCATACGCTACTGCGTTCCGGCGATGAAGTCCGGTTTCTTATTGAACCGGATTACCGGTTGACAGGCACGGCATGTATCACCGGAATTGAAAAAGCTGATCCGCCGGCATCAATGGATGCCCGTGCGGCGCTCGGTAAAATCTGGCCGTCACTGGCGAAGAGAACGCAAAGCACAATTTTTTATCGCGTCCGGTTTGACCGCGATATGAAGAGTCTCGGAAAGGACGGTGTATTTTTTGAATGTTTTGCCAGCGCTACACCCGATTATGTGATCCGGAATAACTATTTTCATGATCACCGCGGACGCGGGTTGCGTTTAATGGCCGGAAACGGACTGGTGGAGAGCAACCGCATTGAACGGGTTAAAGGTGCGGGCATCAGTTCCGGGCCGGAGTTTGCATTCTGGAGAGAAGCAGGCTGGGTTGAGAATTTAATTATACGCGATAATATCATTCGTGATGCCGGGCAGGGTATGGACATTTTTTATCCGGACAGTTATACGCCCGGAGCCATTTCAATTTTTGCCCGGGTTCTGCCGAATAAAGACAAAACGGCATATTATCAGGGAAATAAAAATATCACGATTACCGGCAATGAAATTGACGGATATCCTTTGGATGGGATCAGCATGGTGGCCGCGCAGGATTCTCTTATCGCAAGCAACATCATCCGGCGTGTCAATCAGCGGAGAATTCCCGGCGCCAGCACTTCGTACGGCATCCGCACCGGAAATCCGGTGAATGTACAGCATTCCGCTGAGTCCATTGAAATCAAAGATAATCAGATCGAAAAATAAATATAAACAATGATCCGGTTAACAAATTAATGTTTTGCCGGATAAACATGCAGCCGGCGGGTTCGCCGGTCTGCAAGCAGGTTTGAATGTGATTGTTTTTTTATCCATCATGGTATTGATGTCTTCTTCGCTGGAGATTGAAACCTCAACTCCTGTAGGAACATTGACGGCGTTATCTCCCGGCAGAGCGGCGCAGGTTAACATTGTACCGGGCGTTTATCAATTGCCGGCAGCAGGACTCCGGCTGAATGGATTAACAGATGTCACGATTCAGGCCTCGAACGTCACCTTTATTGCAACGGATCCGCAGCGCACCGCAATTTCATTATTTAACTGTACGAATGTTGTCTTTCACGGACTGACGTTGGATTATGACCCGCTGCCGTTCACGCAAGGTACGTTGACCGCTGTCGACACAAATTCATACACCGCCGATTTTACAATTCATGCCGGATATCCGGATCTGGATGAGGTTTACCTCAGCAACCGTGTGCATTTATTTGATGCGGTGTCGCGGCGGTGGAAACCCGGTGCACCGGATTATTATATAATCCGGATTGAACCGGTAAATTCCCGGCAGGGACGGATTTTTTTCCGGCAGACCGATTCGGGATTTCCGTTGGTGGCGCCAGGCGATCATATTGCGTTAAACATCCGGAACGCCGGCGCAGTGTATGTCCGCGAAGGATGCGATAATGTTTGTTTCGAAGACGTGACAATTCACACCGCGCCCGGAATTGCAATGATGATCCGGTTTGCGGAGAGCGCCGGAAAATTCAACCGGACGAACGTGATTCCCGGCCCGCTGCCGGACGGTGCGGTTGAGCCGCGGCTGCTTTCTTCCTGCGCGGACGCATTTAATTCGGGATATACACGAACCGGGCCGGTGCTTACAGATTGCGAATTTTCATTTATGGCAGACGACGGAATCAATCTGCACGGAGTAACGCTGCCGGTGCTTAAATGGGAAGATTCGCGGACGTGCATTTCCATGCGACCGAGCGCCGATCCGTTTCAGAAAATTCTGCGCCCCGGCGATACAATCCGGTTTTTGCGGGAGCCGGATTACCGGCTGGTTGCAAGCAATCGCATTGCTTCGATTTCACTGACATCTGCTCCGGATGATGTCGACTGGTATTCTATTATGACCAATACGTGGTCATCCGTTTCAACAGTGAACCATGCATTTTACAGAATTGTTTTGGAACAGGAGCCTGAGCTTGACGATTTTTCGACACCGGAACTTTTTATTGATGCGCCTGCCGTTTCATCCGCCGGATACGAGATCCGGAATAACTATTTCCATGACCACCGCGGGCGCGGGTTGCGTTTAATGGCTGGAAACGGATTGGTGGAAAGCAACCGGCTTGAGCGAATCAAAGGTGCCGCAATCAGTCTGGGGCCGGAGTTTATTTCCTGGAGAGAAGCGGGCTGGGTTAATGACATTACAGTGCGGAATAATATAATTCAGGATGTGGGTCAGGGACTCGATATTACATTTCCCGCCAGTTACACGCTCGGTGCAATTTCTGTGTTTGCGCGTGTTCTGCCGCAAGCGGCGCAAACCGTATATTATTGCGGCAACCGGAATATTACGATCACCGGAAATACAATCAACGGATGTTCGCTGGACGGTATCAGTGTTGTTGCCGCGTACAATACGTTGATTGAAAGTAACACAATTCAGAACGTGAATCAGAAATTAGTTCCGACTGCCGGCAGTTCATACGGATTGCAGCCGGGCAAACCGATCAATGTGCTTTTTTCGGAAGAAACTGAAATTCGGGATAATCATATTTTGTGAAGTACAAACCAAAGGAGACGCAGATGAGAAGTAAGTGTAAAGCAGGTGCAGTTGTTGGAATTATATGCGGAGTGGCGTTTGGGTTGATGGCAGAAGTGACCGTTTCAAAGCAGCCGAAAATGCCGGCGGAAAATGTGCTGGCCAGTTATGATTGCGCCGGAACAGGTTATTCATTACGAAATAATCAGGATGGCAAACGGGATATCGGGCAGTCTTTCCGCGCACCAAAGGCGGCGAAGATGACAGCATTCAGTTTACTGGCGCTTGGGAACGTACAGCGTGGCGCAATTGATGCGCCATTTACGGTGACAGTTTATGAAAGCTCTTCGCAATCGACACTTGGAAAAGTTATATCCACTCAAAATGGAAAATTTTTAGGTTCCCGGAACAGCCAGGTTACCGGTCAGTGGATTGTATTTTCGCTCGAGCCGGTCTCATTAAACGAAGGAAAATCTTACACCATAATGCTATCATTCGATAATATGGCGATTCCGAATCAGCATCAGATATTCAACCATGCCGGCGGATCAGGGTATGCGGATGGACGGCTGTGGCAGTCGAGAGTCGACGGAAATGGCTTTTCGAATTCTCAGGTGAACGACTTTTCATTTTGTGTTCAGGTTCAGCCGTAAAGACGTGTTTGAAGAAATAATATCATGAATGTACTGCTGGAAAGAGCATCACAGAAACTGGTAATTCCGTTACGGCCTGACGGAATTACCGGCGCTTTTTCCGGCGGTGAAGAATTTGAACCCGGAAAATTCCGGAGTATCCGGACGCCGCATCTGATCGCATATAAAGCGGATGAGCGCATTCGCACCGGTACCGCCGTTATTATCTGTCCCGGCGGCGGCTATCGCTGGCTGTCCTGTTTAAATGAAGGGTATCCGGTTGCTGAGTGGCTGAACGGACTGGGTATTGATGCGTATATTTTGAAATACCGTCTGCCGGAAGTTTCTCCCGGCGAAAAATATCCGGTGCCGCTTCAGGATATTTGGCAGGCAGTTCAGCAGATTAAAAAAAACGGCGCCGGAAAAACCGGTGTACTGGGATTTTCTGCCGGCGGACATCTGGCAGCGTTGGCGCTGACTCATTTCGAAGTTCCGGCAGAAATCAACAGTTCGATCTATCGTCCTGATTTCGGAATTTTAATTTATCCTGTAATCAGTTTTGTGCAGGATGACATCTGTCACACCGGATCGATGTCGGCATTACTCAGAGATTCTCCGGCGGAAGATGAAAGAAAATTTTATTCGCCTGAATTAAATGTTACCGGAGACACACCGCCGATATTGTTAATTCATGCAATGAATGACGAAACGGTTCATTTTAAGCACAGTGTTGTCATGCACAATGCGATGATTTCCGCCGGTATTCCATCCGAACTCTGCCTTTACAATGAAGGCGGGCATGGGTTTGGCATGGGAAATCCCGGTCAGGACAATGCCGGCTGGCCGTCTGTCGCAGCAGCGTGGATGCTGAAAAACGGCGTACTACGCGGATAACACATTAAGTTAACAGATTGGCATGAGAGATTTGATTTTAAACCTAATATGAATTAGGTTGGATTGCAGAGTGAAAGGGAACGTGAGTGAAAAAACTGATTAATATTCCGGCGACGCTGACGATGGTTGTCCTGCAGTCTTTTTTGCAGCCGGCATTCGGCGTGGCTTTTTTAACGTTCCTTACAATGGATCCGGTATATGCCGAAGTAAAAGTCCGTGCCGGTTCTTCCGCGCCGGATACCGATGTGCTGATTGCTTATACAACAGATATCGTCAAAGGATACCAGTGGAAAGAGAACAATACCGGCAGCCGCAAGCTCGGGCAGTCATTCCGTTCGCCGGAGAATGCGGTGATGAATTCTTTCAGTCTCGCCGTCGCTGGAAATATTCAGCCGGGTGCCGGCCGGGCACCGTTTACTGTAACAATTTATGAGAGCGATAATGACACGGCGCTTGGAACGGCAATCTCAATTCAGAAAGGACTTTTTTTAAGCACATCCGCCAATCCGGTGAATCCCGGCTGGATGACATTTGAAATCAGCGAAGTGAATTTAACGAAAGGCCTGTTTTATACGGTGATGCTTTCGTGGGATAAATCCGGCGTTTTGCGGCAGGAACAGTCGTTTCTGCATTCTGACGATGGCGCCGGATTTTCTTTGGGCCGTCTCTGGCAGGCGAATAACGGTGCCGCGGCGGCGGCATCATCTGTAAATGATCTTCTTTTCAGTGTGCAGATTTCAAAGCTGATTGAGGATGACTCTAATCCGTCAGGTTGTGAAATTACGGTTCCGGCGGTTGCGCGGTTTATTGCTGTTGAGCGGGAAAATTATTCTCCGGATACCTGGTTTCGCATTTCAAACCGGGAGAAAGAATCTAGAACGATAACAGTGGAACTGGAACTTTCCGGCGTTACGTCAAACATTGAAAACCGGACATGGCAACAGGAGATTACGTTAAATCCCGGCGAAGCTCAGGATGTAAAAATTCCGGCGGACGATCTGCCGGTTTACGGAATTTATCAGCTGTCGTACCGGCTGAATTTTTCCGGCGCAACCACGGAGTGGAACAGCGATACATTTTGTGTGTATCCCAAAAACAGACAGCCGGCACCGGGTGAGAGTGCCATGCCGATCGGATTTGCTTCCGGCGCACCGCGCTGTACGCCGCGCATGCTTGAACTCGCGGCGTCACTGGGATTTGAATTTTACCGGTTTAATATTCCGTGGAATGTTGTTCAGCCGACAGCGGATACATGGAACTGGCAGACTCAGGATGATTATATCAATCTGATCCAGCAGTATAATCTGCGGTGGCATGTGCTTTCAACCTGGTCGGTATTGTGGGCGGCGGCGCAACGCTCCGATCCGCCGGAACCGGAGGCCTGGCGCAACTGGATCAGCGCTGTCGCATCCCGCTATAAAAATGTCATCGAATTCTGGGAAGTCTGGAATGAACCCGACCTCGCAACGTTTACCGGAACGGTGGATGATTATACCCGGACACAGCGCATTGCACATGATGCAATCAAAGCGGTGGACTCAAATCTGGTTGTCACCTCCGGCGGATATGCGAGTTTAAACCATTGGGCAACGAAGCCCGGTGCATTTGATGCCGCCATCGGGGATTATCCGCGCTCGTTCGACTGGTTTGCCTATCACATGCACGATACGTTCCAGCAGTTTTATAACGACATTCACAAACAGCTGGCAACTATCCAGCAGAAATACAACGCCATGGATATGCCGTTTGTGTTTACCGAAACCGGATACGACACCCGCAACGGCGAATATTTTCAGGCGGAAACGCTGATGAAAAAAATGAGTTATGCGGCATCCATCGGTGCGAAAAGTTATTGCTGGTATAATATCATCGACCGCTCCGGCAGAGATGCTCCGCAACAGACGGGAAAAACATTCGGGCTGATTACAAATCCGACCGGAACCGATAACTTTATTGCCATCGAAGAAGAATTTCGTCCGAAGGAATCGTTTGTCGCCGCGGCTACGGCAGTGGCGGAACTCCGGCGGCTGCCGCTGCTGGCAACCTGGCTTGAAGATGAGGGCGTTTACGCTTTTCTATTCGGGAAAGCCGGCGATTGTCTGGTTACGGGCTGGCGCGAAGACAAACTTCTTTCTGTGCCGGCGCTGGTTGTAAAAAATAACGGCGCGGCGGTGACGGCGCTGGATCTGTTTGGAAATCCTGTCGCCGTTCCGTCACAGGACGGATTTTCGCTGCTGACGTTGAATGCACCGCGTTATTTTAAATTTTCCGGCGGAACAGTTCCGGAATATTTGCAGCCGTTAATTTCGGTACCGGAAGACATTATCATTGGATCGGATGATACCGTTGAAATTCAAATCACGGTGTGGAACCCGTTGTCCTGGAACATAAAAGTTATTCCGGCGTTTCGCGGAAACGATGATATTCAGATTATTTCAGCTCCAGCCGCGCAAACTGTCGTTGCCGGATCTACCGCAGTATTTCCGGTGAGAATTTCGATGCAGCCCGGAAAGCTCGGCGACAGCACGGCGCTGTATGCCGCCTTTAATTTCGAGGGAACAGGCTGGGCTCCGGAAATTGAAATTCCTGTTCCGTTTAATGTGTTGGATGCACGCAAAGGCGCAACCATCCTGCTGGATAAAATGGAACAGGTGCGGAACAAGCAGGATAACGATCCCAGCACTTTGCATTTACTGTGGGGCAGTCCGGTGGATCTGAGTGTGCAGGCGGATTTTTCAATCAATGCCGCCACCAATGCCGTCATAATGATATTTACCGTCAAAGATAATGCGTTGTATGCGGTACCGCATAATGAACCGCTTATTGACGGCGATGCACTTGAAATTGCATGGAGCAGTGCATCGAATGAAGTTGCACATCTGGTGATTGCGGCGGAGCCGGGCGAAGCCCCGCGTATGCAGTTCCGTAAAAACGGTGCAAATGCATCGTTCGTGCAAAAACCGGAGGTCAGCATAACCCGCAGTGAAGTAAAGCAGAACTGGAATTTCCCTTATACTAAATATGAGGTGATAATCGGATTCAAAGATCTCGGACTGACGAAAGCCGGCAGTATCCGGTTTAATTTTGCGGTTCACGATAACGACGGTGAGGGTGCCAAAAGCTGGATATCCGCCGCACCGGGACTTGGCAGTTCCGAAATTTCTGCGGATGGGTTTTTTGTCTTACGGGTGAAATAAAAACAAAAGGTAGCAGGTGTTGATTCTTCAACTTAAATAGAAAGGAAAAAGTTATGGCTGCGAAACAAGTAAATTTAATTTTCAGTGTCCTGGCAGGATTTGTTGCCTGTATATCTGCGGCGACAAATGTTTCAGTCAGTGCCAATGCAAATATTCCGACGGAGAATGTTGTAGCGCAATCCGTTGCCGGTACTGCTGGATATGCATGGAAAGCGATTTCTTCAACGGACTGCCGGGACATCGGTCAATCATTTTATGTTACAAATGATCTAAGGATAGACTCATTTTCTCTTTGCGCTTCGAGCGGGATCGGCGCCGGAGCTTCCGGCGCTGCGTTTACTGTAACAATTTATAAAAGTGATGCTGTATCATCAATTGGATCTGCTATTTCAGTACAAACCGGAACATATTTCTTATCCTCTGACGGGGTAAAAGCGAAAGACTGGATTACATTTGATATTGACAATATTACATTGTCCGGTGGGTTTTATTATACATTTGTTTTATCTTTTGACGATTATGCAGTGTCAAGAAACCATGCGTTCCTGCATAATACCGGTACAGATATGTATCCTTCGGGACGGCTTTGGCAGGCGAACAACGGTGGAGCATTAGGCAGTTCCGGGGTAAATGACTTTGCATTTAGCGTTCAGTCTGAAAATCAGAAAACTGTCCGGCTTTTGATTATCAGTCAGTAATGATCTGTTCTTATAAATTGAAAGGATAACGGAAATGTCTTTAATTGACTGGATTGTCCTATGTGTGCCGTTGTTAATTGTTATTATAATTGCCAAATACACCAGCCGGTTTTTAAAAAGCGTTGCTGACTATATGGCCGGCGGACGGTGTGCCGGACGTTATATGTTGTGTGTCGCGCGCGACGAGATGAGTACCGGCGCGGTTGTTTTTGCGATGTTTTTTGAAATTTTTAATCAGGCGGGGTTCACCTATCTGTGGTGGAACTGGATGATTATGCCGGTGGTATTATTGCTGAGTATTTCCGGATTTGTAGTTTACCGCTATCGCGAAACACGTGCGCTGACGCTCGCGCAGTTTTTCGAAATGCGGTACAGTCGCAGGTTCCGTATTTTTGCCGGTGGACTGGGCTTCGTTGCCGGAATTATGAATTTCGGAATTATTCCGGCAGTGGGTGCGCGCTTTTTCGTTTATTATCTGGGGATTCCTGAAACGGTTGTAATCGGTGAATTTGCAGT
This sequence comes from Kiritimatiellales bacterium, assembly GCA_041656295.1. Lineage (NCBI taxonomy): Bacteria > Pseudomonadati > Kiritimatiellota > Kiritimatiellia > Kiritimatiellales > Kiritimatiellales bacterium. The sequence goes on from JBBADV010000003.1 coordinate 87,440, forward strand.
GCCGACGTTTATCATTTTGATGGCATTATTTATGTCCATCACAATTTATTTAACGCTCGCCGGCGGGCAGGTAACCGTGATGGTTACGGACTGTATTTCCGGTTTAATGGACCAGTGGTTCTTTTTAATTGTAACGGTTGTGTTGATTCTCACTTTCAGTTGGTCGGAAATAACGGAAGTGATGATGAACCGTCCTGCCGGTCAGTCCATGATGAATCCGATGGATACGAAAAATCTCAGCGATTTTAATATCTGGTTTATTTTCATGGTTATATTCCTGAAATTCTACGGCACGATGGCATGGCAGAATGCCAGTGCGTATAATGCGGCGGCGCGCACACCGCACGAATCGCGTATGGGCGGTGTTCTCGGCCGGTGGCGTGAATATGCACGGTTGCTAACCACCACTGTTCTCGCCATGAGCGCGGTGGCATTTTTGAATCATGCAAACTATGCCGCTGCCGCCGCGCCGGTACACGAAGTGATTGACGGCATTGCCAACCCGCAGATTCAAAAACAGATGCTCGCACCGGCGGCGCTCGGCGTCCTGCTGCCGATCGGACTGAAAGGAATTTTTGCGGCGATTGTACTGACCGGAATTTTTGCCGGCGATACAACGCACCTGCATTCGTGGGGCAGCATGTTTGTGCAGGATGTAGTTCTTCCGCGCCGGAAAAAGCCGCTGTCTCCGGCACAGCACATAAAATATCTTCGTATTGCCATGGCCGGTGTCGGAATTTTTGCATTTCTGTTCGGCTGTCTATTTACACAGACTGAATATATTGTGATGTGGTTCCAGCTCACTATGGCGATTTACGTTGGCGGCGCCGGGGCGGTGATTATCGGCGGACTGTACTGGAAAAAAGGCACCGTGCATGCCGCGTGGGCGGCCATGCTGACTGGATCGCTGCTGTCATTCGGTGGAATTCTGGTACGTCAGTTTGTGCCGGATTTCTTCATGAATGGCACTCAGATCTCCTGTAGTGCGGCAGCGGTTGCCGTGCTGGTTTATATAATTGTTTCTCTGCTGACGTGCCGGAAAAATTTCAATATGAACTGGCTGCTTCATCGCGGTGACTACGCCGTAAAAGAAGATCAGGTTAAAGTTTATCAGGAAAGCAGGAAAAAATTCCGATGGTCGATGTTTGTCGGCATCACAGATAAATTTTCTTTGGCAGACCGGTGGATTGCCGGCGGTGTTTTCGGCTGGGGCATTCTCTGGTTTATCGTCATGGTCATTGGCACGGCATGGAATCAGATTTCTCCGTGGTCCGGAAATGTCTGGCCGCATTTCTGGTGGTGGGCTGCAATCGGCTTCCCTTTAGTGATCGGCGTGTTTACAACTGTCTGGTTTACTGGCGGTGTGCTGCGAGATCTACGCGTCTTTTTTGCCGGACTCCGCTCAAAACGGGCGGATGAAACGGACGACGGAACTGTTCATCGTGAAGCAGAGTAATATACGAAACTAACTTTAATTATAACCGCAGATACCACGGATATAAACGGATGAAAGGAAAAATAATTTAACCGGGATTTGCAAAATAATGACATTGCGGATTTGTCTTCTGTATTCTGTAATTAAAATATTTTGTTAATTTTTGTGATTTTTGTGGCTATAAAAACCCCGTTTTCATCCGCGTCATCCGCGGTTAAACAAATGTAAGTTAAACTGATTTAATATCAGGAATCGGTATGAAAAAAATAAAAACAGATGTGATTGTTGTCGGCGCAGGAACCGGAGGAATTTGTGCGGCGGTTGGCGCCGCGCGCGCCGGCGCAAATGTTTTATTGATTGAAACAACCGCGCAGATCGGCGGTACCGGCGTAATCAGTCCGCTTGGCATTCTTTGCGGACTCGGTCCCGGCGCGAAGCAGAATGTGAATAACGGATTCCTGCCGGAACTGTTTCCGCATCTGTTTCCGTACCGCAAGTGCGACGAAATGATTACATATTATGATTCAGACGATCTTTTCGAACGCTATAAAAAATTAATCGCCGCAGAAAAAAATCTGACGGTGCAACCATCAACGCAAATTGATGCGATACAGATTGATTCCGGCTGCCGGATCGCCGGAATTACAATTTCCGGCACCGCCGGTCCGGCAGAAGTCTCTGCCGGAATGTTTATCGACAGCACCGGTAATGGAAATTTCGCGGCGCAGGCCGGGGCGGAATTCCGGCTGGGACGCGATTCTGACGGACAGATGCAACCGGCAACGTTGACGTTTGTTATTTCAAATATTGATCCCGATAAATTGACACCGGCAGGCAAGCCGCCGCTGCGCGCCGAAATCTGGACGGACAAAAATAAAATAATTGATGCACTCGGATTGCAGAAAGCCTACATCCGGCTGAAAGAAGAGGGGCGCACTGAAAATCCGAAAGGCGCGGATCAGGAAGTTTTATTTTTCCCGAGCCCTGATGTCCGCACGCTGGTGTTTAATCACACCCGCGTTACCGGAATTGATCCGGCCAATCCCGAATCCGTTGAGGCCGGGCGTAAAAACGCGGGAAAGCAGGTGTATGATTTGTGGAATGAAATTAAAGATCATCCGGCGCTCAAAAATGCCGCACTCACCGTTTCGCCGGTGCTTGGAATCCGCGAGGGCCGTCGCGTTACCGGTGATTATGTTTTGACGCAGGACGATTGCCTCTCTGAAGCGCGTTTCGATGATATGGCCACCGCCTGCTGTTATCCGATTGATATTCATAATCCGCAAGGCGCTGATACAACCATGGTGCACATTCCCGGCAGCGGCTATTATCACATTCCGTTCCGCTGTCTATACGCAAAAGGTTTTGAAAATCTGCTGCTTGGCTCGCGGTGCATCAGCGGAACGCACGAAGCGCATTCATCCTATCGTGTGATGGCGCCGGTGACGGCCATCGGACAGGCCTGCGGTGTCGCGGCGGCAATTGCGGCGCGCCGGGATCTTACGGATGTCCGCGAAATTAATCCGGCGTGGATACGTTATATTTTAAAACAGCAGAATCAGTTTGTTGAAGGCACACAGGAATCTCCTTTTTAATTAAACCGGCAGGAACTCATTTTATGAAATCAGACGCTTCGCACATAAAAAAAATTATTGTTGTTTCCAATACACACTGGGACCGCGAATTCCGGCGCTCGCTTGAAAAGACGCGCCGGCGCTTGCTGGACATGATGGATGTCACGCTGGATATTCTTGAAAACGATCCGGATTATCATTCGTTCACCATGGACGGTCATTCGATCATGATTGATGATTATCTGAAACTGCGCCCCGAACGCCGGCGGCAGATTGAAAAATTTGTGCGCGCCGGCCGGCTGATTATCGGGCCGTATTATACGCTGGCGGAACAGTTTTCAATCGGACAGGAAGCATTGATTCGCAATCTGCTGTTCGGGAAAAAAACGGTTGAAAAATACGGCGGAACATTCGGAACCGTTGCATATACGCCGTCATCCTGGGGGCAGTCCGGACAGCTGCCGCAGATTCTGGCGGATTTCGGTTTAAAATATATGATGTTCTATCGCGGTATTTCTCATCACGAAGCCGACGCAGAGTGGATATGGGAAGCGCCGGACGGCACGCAGGTCACCGCGTCGCGTTTTGCACTTTATGCCAGATATAACTGGTACTGTCAGGTGCATCGTCCGGTGACATCCGGGCGGGAATTTGAAAAAGATTATATCTGGGGTGAATTTGATGAATGTCCGCTGCGTCCCGCCGACGGACTTTCCGGTGAAGATTTAACGTTTGATTTGAAATGTCCGGAAAATCTTTTTAATCCGGCAAAACTGGAAAAAGCAATCGAGCGTATGATTGCCGTTGAAGGGCCGCATTTCACCACGCCGGTTTTTCTGGCGATGAACGGCCACGATATTTCCGTAGCGCATCCGAATGAATCAAAAGTCATCAAAGAAGCGCAAAAACTGTTCGCCGGCAAATATGAAATCCGGCACGGAACGCTCGAAGACTTCTGGGCGGAAGCGGAAAAATATCTCGATCGCAGCTCTCTGCCGGTGCTGGTTGGCGAACGCCGGAAGTATTTGAAAGAGGGCATGTGGACCTATCTTTTCCCGAGCACCATCAGCGCCCGCACCTATTTAAAACAGCAGGATTATGCCGCGACAGAAAAACTGGTCTGCCGCGCCGAACCGCTGGCGGCGCTGGCCGTTGCGTTCGGTGCGCCGGCGCCGGAAAAATATCTGGATCGCGGCTGGCGTTATCTGCTCAGCAATCATACGCACGATGCCAACGGCGGTTGCGCGCCGGATGAAGTTTGCAAAGACATGGAATACCGCTACCGGAAAGTCAGCGAGATTGCCGATATTGTTACCGAAGATTCCATCACGCATATTGCAAAAAATCTGAATTCGGCAGATCAGCCGGCGGATGTCATGCAGTTAATCGTATTCAATCCGTTGCCGGTTGAGCGTAATGCGGTCGTCACGGTGGACGTTGAAATTCCACGCAAATATAAAGCGGCGGCAGCCGTATTAGACAGCGATACAGACAGGAATCTGCTGGTGCAGCCGATCTCACATGAAGTATCCAGCTCGTTTGTTGACAGCATTTGGGATCTGCCGCGAATTATGGAATCCAGCCGCATTAAATTTTATGCCGGGTTCCGGAAATTACCGGCGCTCGGCTATCGCACATACACCATCGTTCCTGAAAAAGAAGAACTGCGGTTGAATGATTCACTGGTTACCGGTGCGAACACGCTGGAAAATGAATGGGTTAAAGTTGAGATTAACGGCAACGGCACCGTGGATCTCATTTGTAAATCCACCGGAAAAATTTATCAGCAGATCAATTTCCTGCGCGATCAGGGCGAAACCGGTAATGCATGGAAACATGTGCCGCCGGTGTTTGATCGCATCTGTACATCCACCGGTTGCGCCGCCCGGATCAGTGTGATCGAAAGCGGGCCGGTGGTTTCAACCGTTCGCGCCGAATATGAATTCGCTGTGCCGCAGGATTATGCTGACGGACGCAGTCGCAGTCATAATACAGTAATAATTCCGGTGACGGTTGATTACACGCTGCATTTTAATTCTCCGCTGCTGCAGGTGCGGATGGAACTCGACAGTCCCGTGAAAGATCATTGGTTACGTGTTTGTATTCCAACAAATCTGACTGCGGACGTTTCTGTTAGTGATGCACATTTTAACATTATGGAACGTCCGATTAAATTGACCGATAGCCGCGGATGGATCGAGCGGGTTTACGGCATGCAGCCGCTGCAGACATTCGCCGATATCTCTGACGGACAGAATGGCATGGCCATGTTGCCTAAAGGACTTTTTGAGTATGAAGCTATAGACGATGCAGAGCGGACGCTGGCGCTGACACTCATTCGAGCCTGCCGTATTAAACTGGCGGTTTCTGAAGAAAAAGTAACCGAGCTGCCTGATGAAGGTGTTCAGTGCCTTGGCAGACATGTTTTTGAATATGCAATTTACCCGCACGCCGGAAACTGGCAGTCCGCAGGAATCCCGGAAGTTTCAAAAATCTGGAACACACCGGTGCGTGCCATGCAAATTGGGCGAGGCAAAGGAAACCTGCCGCACGAGCAGAGTTTCGTTTGTGTAAGAGGAAACGGTATTCAAGTCTCAGCGGTAAAGCCCGCAGAAAACAGTGATGGAATTATCATCCGGTTGTATAATCCGATACAAAGTGTGTGCAATGCAGAACTCATTTTCGGAGTACCTGTAAAATCAGCGGAAATAATCGGAATGGATGAAATTACAGTGAAGCAAAAGGCCACTGTGGAAAAACATGCGATCAGTGTTTTGGTCGCTGCGAAAAAAATAATCACACTCAGAATACATTTTTAAAACACTAATGAATTTTTCAACGAATGAAGAACTGATCGGATTGGAGCAGACATCGGATGCGGCGTTTACCGCCGGAAAAAACGGTGTGGTTTCAATTAAAATGACGGCGGACAAAAAAGCGGAGTTTGTGTCGTTCGAAAACGGCAAAGCGCTGGCGCTGATTAAATCGTCGATGGGTTATCCGGCGTATTATCCGGTGTACGATGTAACCATTGAAAAATCGCTGAAAGCGGTGCTGATGGATCTCGACGGCACAACGGTTCACAGCGAGCATTTCTGGATTTGGATTATTGAAAAAACCACCGCGAGTCTGCTCGGCGATGCCAATTTCAAATTAGAAGCAGCGGACGAGCCGTATGTTTCCGGTCATTCGGTTTCAGAGCATTTGCAGTATTGCATAAAAAAATATTGCCCCGAAAAATCGGTGGAAGAAGCGCGTCAGTGGTATTTCAAACACACCAATTATGAGATGAACGAAATTATGGCCGGGCGCGGTAAAAAGGGCGCGTTCACGCCATCGCCGGGCATCAAAGAATTTCTTTACGAACTCAAAGCGCTGGGTTTGAAAATCGGACTCGTCACATCAGGACTTTACGAAAAAGCCTGGCCGGAAATTCTGGATGCATTTAAAACGCTCGGCATGGGCGACCCGAAAGAATTTTACGATGCAATTATCACCGCCGGTTTTGCTATCCGTCCCGGCGAACCGGGTACGCTCGGTGAACTGTCGCCGAAGCCGCATCCGTGGCTCTACGCCGAAACGGCGCGCGTCGGGCTCGGCATTCCGTTCGAAGAGCGGCACAGCGTGGTTGGCATTGAAGATTCCGGCGCCGGAATTGTTTCAATCCTGCTTGCCGGTTTTGCACCGATTGGGATTTCCGGTGGTAACATTATCGACAGCGGCACCAAAAATCTCTGCACGCATTACGAAGAAAGCTTCGAACAAATTTTTCAAAACTTAAAATAGCCGACGCTGAAAGAAGCACATGGATCAGTGTTTGCAAGGGTGAAGTTGTCTTTTTCAGTGAACGTTTTTACCAGGGTTTGGTGGCTTTTCACTCCAAACCTTGCAATGATCTCTCCTATGAAAGCCGTTAAAATTCCTCATTCCCCGCAAGGCGATCTGTTCCGTATGGAGCCGGCTTGCATCATTGATATCCGGATCATGCACTGGTATGTTTGAGCCGGGCGGTGGACCGGGTGCGCTTTGAGGAGGCGTTCGGTGAAACGTACTGCGAGAACAACGGCCGGCCGGCGGTGAGCGTACGGCTGATGGTGGCGCTGCATTTTCTGAAGTACACGTTGGATCTGAGCGATGAAGCGGTAGCAACAGTGTTTGTTGAAAAAGTTATGAGAGCTGGAACCCGGGATCTGCGAGCAGCCGGTTGGCCAGTACGATCAGCTTGCGTGCCACTGCGATGAGCGCCACTTTTTTCTTTTTTCCGCTGGCAATGAGCCGTTCGTAAAACTCCTTCAGAATCGGGTTGCTGCGTCGCACACTCATGGCACACATGTAAAGTGCATGCCGCACTTCCGCGCGGCCGCCATGGATATGGCGCTGGCCGCGGAACTTTCCGCTGTCACGATTGTGCGGCGCTAATCCGGCCGGCGCCGAGGCCTGATTATCACCGATCTGCCCGGGTTCAGGCATCGTACTGACGAGTGTCAGTGCACCGGAGAGTCCGATGGCGTTTCTATCTGTGGTTCAGCCATGTTTAAACGAAGTTTTTCATCCTTGCGCATCTCAACGAGTACTGTGCGCCGATGGATCAGTGCATTGAGCGCGGTCCGCCACTACGGCTGCTGTACATACAGCTGCGGTTATTCAGTGTACCGAACAACGATAGAACTTTCGCGTCGAGCTGACCGGTCCTGGCGAGGATTTTACGCGACTTCGCGAAGTCGCGTACGCTTTTGGGATCAACCCGGGCTGCGTCTGTGAGCATGTCACACAGCAGGCGTTCGCATCCGCCGGTGGATTCACAGCAGATGATCATGTGTTGATCGGCATTCTTAATCCGCTCAATGAGCCGGCGGATGCCGGCTTTGAAATTAGGAATGTGCGCGGGTTTTGAATCAAACGAATCGATGTCCAGAAACTCCTTTGAAACATCGACACCGATGTAGACGGCCTTGTCATTCATTGTATACTCCATCCTTGTGATACGAGCCCGGTTGCTCAGACAACAGTCCGGGTTAGTACATGCGGGAGGCAGGGACTGAGCTACAAACGGACTTAAAGTCCAAGGGCGAACCAGCCTCACTCCCTCTAGTTTACCGGGGACGGCCGTCCCCGGTAAACCCTTCCAACAACCGCAGTGTCATTGAAAGCAACCCTAAGAGAACACACGGGGGAACATACAAGGAAAGTGATTTGTGAGATGTTGCAATATTTCAATGAACAAAATCCTTTGCGACCAGACGCTTTGAGAAGGGTGTATTGATGACGATTCAGCGGTACGCTGCGAGCAGTTCATGCAGTAGATCCGGCCGGAAGACATCCTCTTCTTTCACCAGAATCCGTAGAATATTGAACTGATGAAACTGTTAATTCTGGCGTTGCGGCAGCGGCAATCGGCATGGTGGTTGGCATCAGCCGGTTATGGGATGCAATCACCGATCCGCTGATGGGAAATATTTCCGATAACAGCCGGTTGCGTTTCGGCCGCCGCCGGCCGTTTATTCATCCGAAAACAACAGCACGCTGCACATATCGCTGCTCACCGATGATTACCTCGCGCCGTCCGGTACCTTCGTGCGGGCGTTTGAATATCACTGGATGGAAGCGCCGGCGATTTTTAAGCGGAACGGGTTGTATTATCTGCTGGCCAGCGCATGCACCGGCTGGGAACCGAATGCCGCACGCTGTGCCATATCCGACTCCATTTTCGGCCCGTGGCTGGAATGGGAAAATCTCCGCGAAGGAACCAATCCGGACCGCGGATTCAGGCCGGAAAAAACATTTGTCGCGCAAAGCACATATGTTTTCCCCGTTGCTGGGAATCCCGATACTTTTATCGCTATGTTTGATATCTGGAATCCCGAAAATGCCATCGACGGCCGTTATGTCTGGCTGCCGGTAACATTCAATAAAAATAATGAGTTTTCAATTCGGTGGCATGACCGCTGGAATATGTCTGTTTGAAATTAACCTTAAAGCATTTCCCGTTTAGTTTTTCGCACAACGGTTAAAAAATGTGGGGCAGACATTCCTGTCTGCCCTTTTACAAAACCCGCACGACCGGAATTGAGCAGACAGGAATGTCTGCTCCACGCGGTGCGACAAACGTTAGATCACCAAAAATAAACATACAGCGCGAGCGTTGCAACAACGACAATAATGCCGACGATGAGCGCATCTTTGGACGGCGTAAGATCGACGGTTTTCTCTGCTTGAATTTTTCCGGGATGCACCGCCGGTTTAATCAGTGTAATGATTGCCATAACGATAAAAACAATACCCAGACAGATCGCCATCCGGTTCAGGAAAGCGAGTTGCGGCACATACATTTTCAGTAATTGATATGCAACCGGATTAACAATCAGTCCGGCAACACCGGCCATCGCCGGCGCTTTTTTAACGATCAGTCCGAAAATAAATACGCCGAGAATTCCGGGCGAAATATAGCCTTGAAATTCCTGAATAAAATTAAAGACACCGCCGAATTTCGGATTCGCCAGCTGCGGCGCCACTGCGCAGCCGATGACGGTGAACAGAACAACGCAAATGCGCCCGACGAACACCTGGCTTTTTTCGGTAGAGTGTTTCGCAAAAAAACGACGGTAAAAATCAATTGTAAAAACCGTTGATGCAGAATTGAGCATAGAAGCTAGTGAGGAAACGACAGCACCGAGAATGGCGGCGAGCATGAATCCGCGCAGTCCGGTGGGAATCAGCTTTTTAATGAGCAGTGCAAATGCCGAATCATAATGATATCCGATCAGCGTTTTGTGAACAGTAACGCCGGCGGGCAGTTTACTGAGCACAAACGCATTTTTTTCCATCGGCGTTTCACCTGCCGGAACGGCATTCGCCACGGTGGCATTATAAGCGATAATTTCTGCAGCGGTTTCCGGCTGAACAGCAGCAAAATCGGCATTAAACGCAAAGGCTTCTTTGCCGGTGGATGCATCTGCGGCGGCAAACGCTTCAAGAACAGAACGGTTGTTGGCGGTGTACGCCAGCTCCGTCATATCCGGCTTAAACAGGTTGAAGGCGATAATGCCGGGAATAACGATGATGAACGGCACAATCAGTTTTAACGCGGCGGCAAATACAACACCTTTCTGTCCTTCGACGAGCGACGATGCGCCGAGCGTACGCTGCATAATATACTGATTGAGTCCCCAGTAATAAAAATTCGGCAGCCAGAGGCCGATGACTAGCGCCGTCCACGGAATCGCGGGATTACTCGCCGGCAGAATCATATGCAGTTTATCGGCATTGAGTTCTTTGAACTTTGTAAGCACGCCGGCATCGCCGAGATTTTGTACCTGTTCCGCCGTGGCGCCAATCGTGGCGAGGTCGGCATGTCCCAGTTCTTTCATTGCCCAGACCACCACAATGGCGCCGCCAAGAATCAGTGCCGAACCCTGAATTAAATCCGCCCATACACTGGCTTTCAATCCGCCGGCGGTGACATACACGGCGGCAATGGCGCCGATAATGATGGACGCCATGGCAATATCTATTGTTGGAAACAGCGTGTTGATGACCACTGCGCCGGAATAAACCACCGCCGCAATCGTTATGCCGACATAGGTGAACATCGTTAACGCCGCCATAAAGATGCGCGTCGCGGCGTTATACCGGTATTCAAGAAATTCCGGGATGGTATAAATCCCGGCGCGCAGGAAGTGCGGCAGAAAAACAAAACCGACAACGACCAGCGTGATCGCCGCCATCCATTCATAACTGGCAATCGCAATGCCCAGCGAACTCGCGGCGCTGCCGGACATGCCGACAAACTGCTCAGTGGAAATATTCGCCGCAATCAGCGAAAACCCGATCAGCCACCATTTTAATCCGCGCCCGGCGAGAAAATAATCTTCGCTGTTTTCGCCGCCTTTCGATTTGATCAGTCCGATGGAAATGACGGCGATAATGAACGCCACAAATACAACAATATCCACGATGCCCAGTGTGAATCCCTGCATTTTATACTCCCTGCTTGCTGCCGCATTAATTTTATTTAGACCGATTGTATGAAAAAAATATTGCGTAATCGATATCAATTAAATACTTTTCATATGCAAAATCAATTTTAAATACGAAAAAATAAATAATGTAAAAATATAATATTTTGATTCTAGTGATTAATTAAACGGTACTAAAGCTATGCTGAGCTGTCGTGATAGTTTTGGTATGAAACTGCCGAATGTTAAAACGGTTATATAAATCTGCGCAAATCATTTGCACCGCAGCGCAAATGCCGTTTTTTTGAAACGAATATCACTGGCGGCATTAAAAGTAATTTAATTGAAAGAAGGCAAATGAAAGGCTTAAGGATGAAGTCAACCCGTAGAAATTGCTTAAAGGCGGGCATTACCGCCGCCGGCATGCTGTCAGCCGGTCGAGTCTTTGGGCAGTCGGCCGGCGCTGTAACAGTTACCGGTACCGTATGCGATACCAACAACCGGCCGCTTCCCAATGTTATGGTTTCTGACTCAGTCAGTGTTGTTTTAACGGATGCTGCAGGAAAATATCAGCTGACGGTTAGTCGTGATAGAACGCGATTCGTGTATGTTATTCTGCCTCGCGGATATCGCGGCACTGAAAAATATTCCACTGTCTTTCCCTGTGAGCCGATTCCGAGAACCGGGACAGCGGCAGTTTTGAATTTTGAATTATGTCCATGGGCTGCGTCGAACAAAGCGGAATTTACCGTTGCGCATTTTACTGACATTCACCTGTTAAACAGCACTGTGACGGCATTCAAACAATTACTAACAGATATTGCAGATGCGCCAATACGACCGGACTTCGTACTCGATACCGGCGACTGTTTTAATGATAATCCCTGGGTAATAGGTTCGGTTTATGCAGATGCGTTGAAACAACTCGGAGACGTTCCATACTTCAGCACGATCGGCAATCATGATATTACCGGCGCCCGTGATGCCGGCACACCGGCGCCGGGATATGATGATTATCTTCAAGGAGGATACGAATATCATCTTGGTCCGGCGCAATATGCATTTCATTTCAGCGATTTTCTGTTTATCATTACACCGTTTCTCGACCAGAGCGGAGGCCGGTACACTACAGCGTATGTCAAAACATGGTTTGATAATCTCCTGCCGCTCATAAGCAAGGGGACAAAATTAATTCTATGCACACATTCGCCGGTGCGCCCGGCACTCGTTGACGATGCACAGCAGTACGGACATACCGTCGAAGCGTCATTTACAGGGCATTATCATTCGCGGCAGATGTATTACATCGACGACATGGTTAATATTAATTCTCCGCGCGCCTTGAACAGCGGCGATGACGGTTCCCCGAATGCGCTCGCGTGGATTACTGCATGCGGGGGAAAAATTACAGATGTTGAATACAGGCTCAGCACAGTAAAAAAATCCGTTGGGATCGTTTTGCCGGAAAACGATGCGCAGTATCGTCCCGGTGCATTGGATTTTTCGGTTGCAGTTTATGATGCTTTTGATCCGCCGGTTCAGGTGCGCGGACGGATTGATTCCGGGGCATGGTTCTCTTTAACGCATCAAGACGGCTGGATGTGGAATGCAAAAAGCAGTGTGTCAGCAGACGGACAGCATACGGCTGAAATTGAGGTAGAATGGACTTCCGGTGTACCGGCCACGAGGAGTAAACGTTCGTTCAGAGTTTCCAGTAAAGCTCTTGAAATTCCGCTGGTGCAATCCGCTGGTGATTGGCCGCAGTTTCAGCGTAATGCACAACATTCTGGTGCGGGTGATCTTATTGCGGCAGACGGCTTTCGTCTGGCTTGGAGCACGCCGTTAAACCGGTGTGTAAATGTTGCATCACCAGTGGTTGAAAATGGCATGCTGTTTATGGCAGTGGATGCAGATGGGCGTGCTGGTGAATCTGGCGTGATCGCGTTGGATGCAACCACCGGCAGAATTTTATGGCATTATAAAACCCGGTCTGCCGTGAAATGCAGCGCCGCTGTAAAAGACGGGATGGTTTATATTTCAACAATGCAGGGAATGGTGATTGCAATAAATGCGCTCACCGGCGGGAAAATCTGGGAATACGATTTCGAATTGAATAGAACGAGCCGCGCGGCGTGGAATTATGCGGCGCCGGTTGTTTCCGATGATATCGTGTATACCGGTCCCGGCGATAAATTTACAGCATTGAATAGATTTACCGGCGTAGAAATCTGGGAAACGTTTACGAATGCCGGGAGCAAACCCAAAGGGTGCTACATGCATCCAGCGATTGGTTCTGATCTGGTCTATTTATCCATCCCATATCAGTATGGACTTATCGCTCTGGACCGAGTTTCCGGTGAAAAAATCTGGGAAAACAAAAAGAATCATGCGTCCAGTGCGCCGGTAGTTGACGGGACAGCACTATATTATCCGCACGAACGAAGTCTTGCCTGCTTAGATGCAGCGACGGGAGACGTCCGATGGTTAAAACCGCTCAGTGCATCCGGCGCGTCATGGGGGCTTTCTTCCCCGGCAGTGTCTGACAAGAAATTGTTTATCGGCACGCCGGATGGAAAAATTTTATGTCTCGATAAAAATACAGGTGAAGCACAGTGGACTTTTTCCGGCGCCGGCACCGCACCGATTTTCCTTGGCGGGCGCGGGAGGGCGCCGGCAATCGCCGGTTCGCCGGTTATCGCCGGTGAGACGCTCTATTTTGGTGCGCCGTCCGGGCGTTTTATAGCGCTCGACTTCAATACCGGCACAGAACAGTGGAGCTATGACTTGCGAACTCCAATCGGCTCTTCAGCAGCAGTTTCTGGAAATGCAATTTTTATCACCGGAATCGACGGAACCGTTAATGCATTTGCTGCGCCGGTACCGTCAGGATTAAAATTTTTGTTGCGCGGCAGTTAATCTCGGCGCTAGTGAAGGCAAAAGTCCCCGGCATTCGCGACACAAAAAAAGCAACGATATAATCTGATAGAATATTTTCTGAAAAAGAAGTTGCGTAATTGAGCACAGGCTACTATCTTTTATATACGAAATTGATTTTAAATACGAAAATTTATAAAATATGAAAAAACGACACATTGTAATTATTATGACCGACACGCAGCGCAAGGACATGGTGAGCTGCTACGGCAATCCCGATATGAAAACACCGCAACTTGACCGGCTGGCCGCCGGCGGTGTGCGATTTGAAAAGGCCTATACCTGTCAGCCGGTCTGCGGACCGGCGCGCGCCGCGCTCTTTACCGGCACATGGCCGCACATTAATAATGCCTGGTCGAACTGCATGGCGCTGGATGCGAATACGCGCACCGTGGGACAGCGGGCGCAGGCGCTCGGGTTGCACACAGCGTATATGGGCAAATGGCATCTGGACGGCGGCGACTATTTCGGCTGCGGCATCTGTCCGGACGGCTGGGATCCGGCGTACTGGTATGATATGCAAAATTATCTCGACGAACTCACGCCGGAAGAGCGGAAACGTTCGCGGCAGGAAAAAACAAATTATGCCGCCGCCGGTGTTACGGATGAGTTTACATTCGGACACCGTGTTGCAAACCGCGCGGTGGATTTTCTCGAAAATCACGGTGATGAAGATTTTCTGCTCGTCGTTTCGTTCGATGAACCGCACGGCCCGTTTTTAACGCCGAAACGCTTTCTCGATATGCACCGCGATACAACGCTGCCGTGGATGGAAAACATGGCCGATCCGCTGATGAACAAACCGGAACATCAGCGTGTTTGGGCCGGTGATAATCTGAAGCAGACAGACCGCCGGAATCTTGATCTGCACTGGCAGAGTTTTTTTGCCTGCAATTCATTTGTTGATTATGAAATCGGGCGAGTAATTGATGCGATTGATGAATATGCGCCGGATGCATTAATCATGTACACTGCCGATCACGGTGACATGCTGCAGAGTCACCGGCTGATGAATAAAGGTCCAGTGATGTATGATGAAATCACCAACATCCCGTTCATTGTGCGCTGGCCCGGCGTAATTCCGGAAAATTCGGTGAGCAATAATTTGATGTCGCACATCGACGTTGTTTCAACGGCGCTGGATGCCGCCGGATGTAAAGCACCGTCCAAAGTGCTGCAGGGCAAAAGCATGGTGCCGATGTTCCTGAATCTGGATGAACAAACGAATGAAGAAATTTTTATCGAATTCGGCCGCTACGAAATCGACCACGACGGCTTTGGCGGATTTCAGCCGGAGCGCTGCATTCGCGGTGATCGTTATAAATTAACAATCAATCTGCTTTCATCCGATGAACTGTATGATATGCAAAACGATCCCGGTGAAATGAACAATCTGATTCTGTCGCCGGAACACGAAACCGTCCGCAACGGACTGCACGATAAACTCATCGAATGGATGAATGTTACACGTGACCCGTTCCGCGGCTATTACTGGCTGCGCCGTCCGTGGCGCGCCGATGCACCCGAAGCAACGTGGTCATTTACCGGTTTTACGCGTCAACGCGAATCGGATGACGGTGAACCGTGCCAGCTTGATTATGACACCGGTCTACCGATGGAAAAAGCAGTACGAAACAAAAACGTTCCAGAGTACGCCGATATTTGAGAGGGGAAATGAATTTTATTTCGACCATAACATTTTTTGGATTTATTGCACTGGTTGCGGTGATTTCGTGGTGGAAGGCTCGCGGTACAAATCTCAGCGCGACGACCGGATATTTTCTGGCCGGGCGCAGTCTCGGCTGGTATGTGATCGCCGCTTCATTAATTCTGACAAATATTTCAACGGAACAGCTTATCGGGCTGAACGGCAATGCCTTTTTACACGGTGCGTCGGTGATGGCGTGGGAAACAGTGGCGGCGGTTGCAATGGTTGCCATGGCGTTATTTTTTCTTCCGCGCTATCTAAAAAGCGGAATTACAACCATTCCGCAGTTTCTTGAAATGCGCTTCGGGAAAAACGTGCGCACTATCGTCTCACTGATGTTTCTGGTTGCGCTGACGCTGAGTTTCCTGCCGTTCGTTCTCTATTCCGGTGCGATTGGAATGAATAACCTGTTTAATGTCAGCGGACTGCTTGGCGTCAGTGAACGGGCGTCGCTGTGGATTATGATTATTGCTTTGGGGCTGGCGGGCGTTGCATATACGATTGTCGGCGGGCTAAAAGCAGCGGCGGTTTCAGATGGCGTGAACGGTGTTGGTCTGGTGATCGGCGGATTTTTAATTCCGGTACTCGGTTTGTGGAAACTGGGCGATGGAAGTTTTTATGAAGCGTTCCGCATTATGACTCAAAACCGTCCGGAAATGCTGTCGCCGGTCGGCGGGCCGGAATCCAGCGTGCCGTTCAGTACGCTGTTCACCGGAATGCTGATCATCAACCTGTTTTACTGGTGCACGAACCAGATGATCGTTCAGCGAACGCTTGCGGCGAAAAATCTGGCGGAAGGACAGAAGGGTGTACTATTTGCCGCGTTCCTGAAAATTCTCGGCATCGGTATACTTGTCCTGCCCGGAATTATTGCATGGCATTTACATGCGCAGGGGAAAATCACGGTGTCGCATCAAGACGTGGCATATCCGGTGCTGGTTGCCAATGTGCTGCCTTCGTGGATGACCGGATTTTTCGGAGCGGTCATGTTCGGTGCAATTCTAAGTTCATTTAACGGCGGGCTGAACAGCGTAACCACACTGTTCAGCGTTGACTGTTATAAAAATGTTTTACACAAAAATGCCACGGAGCGTGAAACGGTGGCTGCCGGACGGATTTTCGGCCTGGCGCTGGTTGTGCTTTGCATTCTGATTGCGCCGGAAATTGCAAACGCGCCGGACGGACTTTATACGCTGATGCGCAAGCTGATGGCATTTTTTAATATTCCGATTCTTGCCATCATTCTACTCGGCGTGCTTTCAAAACGCGCGACAGCATTGTCAGTGTACATCGCCGTGCCGATCGGGATTCTGTTCTACGGCTGGTTCGGGTTTTATAAGAACGGAGTATTTTTCAGCAATCCTGTTCATTGGCTGCATGTCGCCGGAATCAATCTTCTGCTGATTTTAATGATCATGTTTTTTATCCGCCTGCTCAAACCGGCAGCGGAAAAGTATGTACAAAAATATACCGGCGAAGTGGATCTGACATTCTGGAAAGGCGCAAAGATTTCCGGCGCGGCGGTGAT
Source organism: Kiritimatiellales bacterium (assembly GCA_041656295.1). Classification (NCBI taxonomy): domain Bacteria; kingdom Pseudomonadati; phylum Kiritimatiellota; class Kiritimatiellia; order Kiritimatiellales; species Kiritimatiellales bacterium. The sequence continues at coordinate 104,574 of JBBADV010000003.1, forward strand.
CCTGCTGGTTGTGTTGCTGTATTGGGGCCTGACGTTAATTGCGTAAAACAGGAGGAGAAATGAAGTTATCAAAAACCGTGTTTCGATGGGTGTTTCCGGTTGTTTTCGGCATCACATTAACAGCATGCGCTAAACAGTATGACCGGTTTTATCCGGGTGCGGAATGGAAGGATACTTCCGGCGTGGCAATTAATGCACACGGCGGCGGGCTGCTTTATCACAACGGTGTTTATTACTGGTACGGCGAACATAAAATTGAAGGGAAAGCGGGAAACAAGGCGATGGTCGGCGTACATTGCTATTCATCAACAGATTTATATAACTGGAAAGATGAAGGGATTGCGCTGCCGGTATCAGAAACGCCAGGCAGTGAGATCGAAAAAAGCTGCATCCTCGAGCGGCCGAAAGTGGTCTTTAATAAAAAAACCGGCAAGTTTGTCATGTGGTTTCATCTGGAATTTAAGGATACCGGCTACAGCACTGCGCGCAGCGGTGTAGCCGTCAGCGACACACCGGTTGGCCCGTTTCAATATCTGAAATCATATCGCCCGAACGCCGGAAAATGGCCGCTGAATCTTTGTGAAACGCGAAAAACCATTCCGACAGAAGCGGAGATTATCCGTATTAATGCGCGCGATAATACGCTGCTTGATATCGTGCAGCAGAACATTCTCGGCCGCGATTTTGAAACCGGGCAGATGGCGCGAGATATGACGGTGTTTGTGGATGACGATGGCGCCGCGTATCACTTTTATTCATCTGAAAATAACAGCACGATGCATGTGTCGAAGCTGACCGACGATTATCTTGCTCCTACCGGAGAATATGTCCGCATTTTTGAACACCGCTGGATGGAAGCGCCGGCGGTTTGCAAACGGAACGGAAAATATTACCTGATTGCCAGCGGCTGCACCGGCTGGGCGCCGAATGCGGCGCGCGGCGCGGTGGCGGAAAATATATTCGGCCCGTGGGTGGAGCTGGAAAATCCAAGCATCGGCGTGAATCTGCAAAACGGGTTCGGCCCGGAAAAAACATTCGGTGCGCAAAGCACATACATTCAGCAGGTGCAGGGAAAGAAAGATGCATACATTGCAATGTTCGATATCTGGAATCCTGAAAATGCGATCGATGGACGTTATGTCTGGCTGCCGATTGAATTTACCGGAGCGATCCAGTTCAGGATTGAATGGCAGAACGAATGGGATCTGTCGGTGTTTGATAAATAAGGGATGATCATGAGAATTCAGAATTTTGTTTTTATTGCACTGACGGTTCTCGCCGGTTCCGGAGCCGGTTTTTCTTATTCAATAGAAAGCGCGTCCGCCGCAAAAATGGCTGTGCCGGAATCCGGGTTTTATGTTCTGCGCGTTAATGCGCCGAAGGCAGCGAAAATTTCCGGCGGAATTGATGGGCTGCAGCTTTTATCGGATGCTGTTTCTGCCGGTGGCTCCACATTACCGCTGGGTTTTATTGTAAAAGATGAAACCGTGTGTGTTGAAGCAGAGCCGGTGCTTGCCGCATCCGCATTTTCACTGGATAAGGCCGCCGCAAAAACGATAAAAAATGAAACAGGCCGGCAGCTCGGTGCAGGCGAAACAGTTTTGCATCAGGTTGCTGAATCCGGTTTTTACGGATTAGTAAACGCCAAAATAAGCGCACCGTCTTCCGGCGCCGCCTTGCCGGAAATTCAGGTGTTCGTCGGAGATCAGGCGCCGGTTTTGCGCCGGCAGATTAACGGTGCAACGGAGTTTGATACAGAGATCGGCTGGCTTGGTTCCGGCGATCGCATCTGCATTGAACTTTCCGGCGCCGGAAATTTTTCAGCGGATTATGATATCGTCTATCTGGAAAGCCCGGATATCCGGACGCAGGTGGATAACGGTTGCAGCGCCGGGAAATCTTCGATCCGGATTCATCCCGGACGTTATTATGCCGGAGGTTATCATCCGGCGGAAATTTATCTGACGAACCGGTCCGATATAGATATTAATGCCCATGGTGTCCGGATGGTTATCCGCAATGTCCAGCGGCGCGTGCTTCAGGTGGAGTCTTCGTCAAATATTACATTAAGAGGCCTGATTTCCGATTATGATCCGCTGCTGTTTTCGCAGGGAACAATTCTGGATGTGGCGGCAAACGGTTCATGGATTGATATGGCGGTTCATACCGGATATCCGGCGCCGAACTGGCCGGATGCCGATCGTTTAATGGTGCATCATTCCGACTCGCTGATGCGGAAAAAATTTTCCAGAGACCTTCGTCTGTCCGGCATTGTGAAGCAGAGCGATTCAACGTACAGGCTGATTACAACAACCCGCCATACAGATCACGGCTGGAGTGCCGGCGATTATGTCAGCACGCCGAATCAGGCAATGGGTTATACTGTCTGGATTAAAGACAGCGCCGGAATTGTTCTGCAGGATGTCACACTGCATTGCGCGCGCGGCTGGAGCATTTGCGAATACATGAGTACCGGCTGTGCCTACGAGCGCGTAAATCTGATTCCGGGGCCGCGGCCGCTGCTGGCGGAAGTTGCCCGCCTGCGGAGCGCGCATTCCGACGGCATTCACAGTAAATTCGGCGATGTCGGCCCGCGTATTGAAAACTGCCGGTTTATCGGCCTCGGCGACGATGCCATTGCGATTCACGGCGGCTTCGGTGTTGTTTTAAAAAAGACCTCCGGCAAAACGCTGGATATTTCTGCACAGGATGAAATTTTTCATCCCGGCGACACGGTTCGTGTTTATAACGACACCACCGGAACATTTGTTGAACGGAAAATTGTTGCAGTTGGAGATTCGGCAGTGCCGCTGCAGGATGTTCAGACACTGCTGGCGGAAAAATATCCGCGCTACTCTTTCCGCGGGCTTTATAAAGTTGTGATGACGGTAACGCTGGACAAGGCGGTTGACGCGGAGCCGGGAGAATTGATGTCGAACCGCAACCGCAACGGATCCGGGTTCGTCGCGCGCAATAATGAAATATGCAATACCCGGGCACGCGGGATCATCATTAAAGCGTCCGATGGTGTGATCGAAGGCAACACGATCAGTCATTGTGCGCTGCCCGGAATTCTGCTGGCGGCGGAGGCGGATAATTTTATGGAAGCGGATATGGTTTCGAATGTGATTGTCAGCAGCAATGTGCTGAATTCCGTCAATGAAGGCTGCCATGCTTCCGACCGGCTGATTCATGCCGGCGCAATTACCGTTTCATTTTCCGGCAAGAACGTGATCGGCCACTTCAATCTTCAAATCAACGATAACGAATTTGTGAATGTCGGCGGAGTGAATATCAACATCAACAACGCCGGCAATGTTTCCATAAACCGTAACCGGTTCATTAATTCGCACGGGTATAAAGACAATGCCGCTGAAAAACTCGGTGTGAATAACGGTTCGTTCATTCATGTTGATAACGCGATGGACGTTACACTGGGCAGCGGCGCGGATGCCAATGTCTATCAGAATCCCGGTCCGTACATCGACAAAGCAAATTTGATCAGTATCGGCGCCAACGCGAAAAACGTTACCGGTAAAATTTTATCAGACAGTGAAGCAAAAAAAATAAAATGACTGCGGGAACTTATATTAAACAGTGGATGCTGCTGACAGTCTGCTTGTTATCGTTTTCTACGGTATCGGCGGAAGTCCGCACCATTGTTATCAATCCGGCGGAAGGCGATATGGTACCGGCTCTCGCGGCGGCATTGAAACAGGCCGGCGGATCGGCGGTGAAACTGGTGTTTTCTCCGGGGCGGTATTATTTCTACCCGGATCACGCCAAAGGCGAATACTGCCGTATCACCAATCATGGCAACGGATACAAACAGATCGCCATTCCGCTGACCGGAATGCAGGATGTTGAGATGGAAGGAAACGGCGCGGAATTTATTTTTCACGGGCAGATCATCCCGTTTCTAATTGAGTCCTGCTCGCGCGTGACTGTGCGCGATCTTTCCATCGACTGGGATATTCCGTTTGTGCTGCAGGCGGCAGTGACGGCCGTAAATGAAAAAGAGGGCTGGTATGACGCTGTTTTAGAAACAGACGGATTTTCCTGGGAGATTTGCGACAGCCGGCTTTCTTTTCCGAAAATCGACGGTTTCAGTTTTCATATTCCGGGATGCAGTATCGCGTTCGATCCGGAAAAACGTCAGCCGCTTTACGGCAGCAGTCTCTACGACTTTCAAAGCCGGCCTTACCGCACCGATAAACAACCGGACGGCACGGTGCGTTTTTATGACCGCCCGCGGGCTTTTCCGCCGGTTGGATCGGTGGTTGTTTCCAAAGGCGGGAAAGGTGAAGAACGCTACGGTCCGGCATTTCATGTGAAATCTTCACAGGATGTCGTGTTTGAAAATGTAACGGTTCACTATGCGCCGGGCATGGGTTTTCTTTGCGAGCGGACCGAAAATGTCCGGCTATCCGGGTGCAGTGTGTTTGTAAAAGAAGGTTCGTCACGTCTTGTTTCCACCGCGGCGGATGCAACGCATTTCTGCAACTGCCGCGGTGAGGTGCTGCTTGAAAACTGCCGGTTTGAAAGCATGCTGGATGACGCCACGAATGTACATGGAACCTATGTGACGGTGGATGCGGTGCTGGACGAATACACGCTGCGCACCAGGCTGATGCATTTTGAGCAGACCGGTTTTGAATTCGCCGCGCCCGGCGATGAAATCTGGATGATTATCCGGCCGCTGATGGATCACGCGGCGGAAAATACAGTGGTTGGCGTAAACGTGCTGAACGATGTATTCACGGAATTAACCTTCAAAGAAAAACTTCCGGCTGGGTTGTCCGCCGGTGATGTGCTGGAAAATAAAACGTGGAATCCGGATTTCACCATGCGCGGCTGTACAGTGCAGAAAAACCGTGCGCGCGGCATTCTGCTGAAAACGCCGGGAAAAATTATTATCGAGGAGAATACTTTGTCCACCATGATGAGCGCGGTGCTGTTTCGCGGCGATCCGTCGTTATGGTACGAATCCGGCGCGGTGAATGATGCACTGATCCGGCGCAACCGGTTTATGGATTGCGTGTATGGCGGCGGCGACCACGCGGTGCTGATGATCAGTCCGCGTCTGGGCCGCGAATTTTCAGCCACAACACTGTATGACCGCGGCATTCATTTCGAGGACAACATGATTGAAACCTTCGATAACCGCATTGTGGTGGCTGAACATGCCGACCGCTTAACGGTTTCCGGCAATCAAATCATCCAAACCAAAACCGAAACGCCGTTTCATCCGGATGCTTACTTGATTGATCTGAAACATTGTGGAAATGCCGTGATTAAGAACAACCGTTATCAGGGCGAACACACCCGGACGGTTTTTACGGATGAACCGTCAAAAACAGGATTGGCGGTTTCCGGTAATGAAGGGTTCTGAAAGGAACCGAAAAATAGAAAGGAGACAATATGAATATCAGAAAAAGAGCCGTAAGGCTGATTGCAGGGTTGGTTTTGATTGCGCTGGGTGCACAGTCTGCAGAATCGATCAGCGTTAATTTTTTCCGGCAGTCACATCCCGGGGACAGAATCGACACGGATTTTAAAAGTGTTGCCCCTGCTGCAACGTGGGAAAATGTGGCGTATGTGCGGGACGAAAAGATATCTGTTTCCAATATCGGACGCACGGGATTGAGCATCAACTCAACGCCGATTGCCGGAGCAATTAATGAAGCACCCTGGAAGCGCTGGCCGAACAGTTCCGGACCGGGAGTCGGAAAAGATGTTCCGTCCGCAACACTGACGCTGAGCAAAATTCCGTATGCCAAATATTACATCGTTGTTTATTTGAGCGGGTGGGGTAAGTCGAAAGGATCCATCAGTGACGGGACAACGACCTATTATTATGATTTCGAAAAAATCCAAAAGCCCTCACTGGTGCTGTCCACGGATACCAGTTCGAGAGGCGGCCTTGACGGCGGTTCGTATGTTGTATTCGGCAGTGCTGAAAACCCGCTAATATCAAATTCATTAGCGCTCACATTAACGCGTATTAAAGACGCCAGCGGAGTCGGCGGATTTCAGATTGTAAAAGTGGATTGATTAAAAATTTTGCGGATAAAACAAATGATAAAAAAAGAAAGGATGATTTATCCGCATGAATAAACAGCCCTGAAAGGGAGTAGGGGTTGCGAATAGATACAAACAGAAAGGAGTATACCATGAGGAGCAAAGCAAAAATCATAGCGCTTATTATAACGTTTATTTTAACAGCAGTGAGTGTACAGGCGGATGTCATCAGCGTTAATTTCCGGCGCGAAGGAAAAGATGCTGTAACGGGTGAATTCGGCGTGGTTCCCAGTACGAACTGGGTGAACGTTGTTATAGATACAGTCAACGGCACCTCTGTAGCTAATGTGCTGGGAACGGGTTTGAATGTTACCGAAACAAGCACTACTCCGGGTGTTGTAGCGGTAGGAGATGAAGCTGCCTGGGTAGGATGGGCAAATCGGGCTGGAGTTGGACGTAACGGTGCCGCGCTTGTGTCGTTTGAGCTGACGAACATTCCGTATGACAACTATTATGTGATTGTTTATTTTTCCGGATGGAATGCGGGGGTAGGTGCAGTTGATGACGGAACAACGACCTATTATTATAAGTTTGACGGCCTTGCAAAACCTTCATTGGTGCAGGCCACCAGCACAGACAGCGCCAGTCCGAGTGTCGCTTCGTATGCCGTGTTCGGCAGCGCTGCAAATCCGTTGACGGCGGATTCAATGACTCTGACGCTGACCCGTATTGCTTCGATGTCGGGAATCGGCGGGTTTCAAATTGTGCAGGTGCCTGAATCAAAAACGATCGGCTTGTTTTTAATCACGTCTGCCGGATCGTTAATTTTCAGAAAATTAAAATCCATATAAGTAAAAATATATTTTTCAAAACATCCGTAACCATTTTGCCGTTACGGATGTTTTGAAAATTGTGAAACGCCAATGGATAAGATCAGCAGAAACTGTGAAACGCCGGATATGATCACCCGCCGGCATTGTCTGGGCCGCTTAGGGACGGCGGCGGCATGTGCTGCAATGGCGCCGGCGGCATTTTCTCAGGCTGTGACGATTGCCGGGATTAAAAAACTGCTATTCTCTTTCGGACTGTTGACCGATGTTCACGTTGCGGATAAAGATACGAACGGTAAGCGGAATTTTCGCGCGGCATCTGAAAGTCTGAAACGGTGTGTCGATGACCTGAACCGGCAGAATTTGGCATTCACCATTGAACTGGGTGATTTTATCGATGGCGGCAATTCCCGAGCCTCTGCCGATTTAGAGCATGCGTTGAGTATTTACGGTGGACTGACCATGCCGGCATATCATGCTCTCGGAAATCACGGGGTAATTCTTCTGAGAAAATACATGGACAAAGACCCGCGTTTGAACGGGGTTTATTATTATGACTTTACATCACCCGCTGCCGCCGGCTGGCGTTTCATCGTGCTTGACGGAAACGACGCCGGATACGGAATCGTCAGCAATTCTCAGCTTGAATGGCTGGATGAAAAATTGACTCAGGCAAAGGCGGCAAATGAAAAAGTCATCATGTTCTGCCACTATGCATTATTAAAAGAAGCCGCACCACGTTATCTGATGGCGGAACCGGAACCGGTTTTGAATCTGATTAACAACGCCGGTTGTGTGGCCGCATATTTTGCCGGGCACCATCACGGCGGGGGATATACATGTCAGGACGGAATTTACCACGTCACTGTAAAAGGCATGGTCGAACATCCGGAAGAAAATGCCTATGCGGTGGTTGAAGTTTATTCCGACCGGATTAAAGAAATCGGGCACGGACAGGAACCTTCGCGTGAAATGCGTTTTACTTAATTTTGCAGTATTGGGAAGCAGAAAGGAACGTCGTATGAGTATCAGAAGAAAAATCACAGGATTGGTTGCCGGAATAATTTTGATTGCGCTGGGTGCGCAGTCCGCCGAGTCGATCAATGTAAATTTTTTCCGGCAGACACATCTGGGAGACCGGATTGGCACGGATTTTAAAAGTGTTGTGCCGGCGTCTTCATGGGAAAACGTTGCGTATCTGCCAAGAGAAAAAATCTCCGCAAACGCCGGGAAAACAGGATTAAATATCAGTTCAACGCCGATAACCGGGGCGGTTAATGAAGTTCCCTGGAAACGGTGGGCAAACTGCTCCGGCCCGGGCGTTGGAAAAGATGTTCCGACGGCAACGCTGACGCTGAGCAAAATTCCGTATGCCAAATATTATATCGTTGTTTATTTGAGCGGATGGAATAAGGCGAAAGGATCCATCAGCGACGGAACAACGACGTACTATTACGATTTTGAGAAAATTGAAAAACCGGCGCTGGTGCTGTCCACAGATACCAGCACAAGGGGCGGCATTGACGGCGGTTCGTATGTTGTATTCGGCAGTGCTGAAAACCCGTTAACGTCAAATCCGTTAGCGCTCACACTAACACGTATTTCCAGTACAAGCGGAATCGGGGGATTCCAGATTGTTAAAATCAATTGATATAAAAAATTTTGCGGATGAACGAAAAGGATGTTTATTCGCGATAAAACAGCTCTGAAAGGGAGTAGGAGCTGTCAGGAAACAGAGCAGAGAGAGGAGTATACAATGAGGAATAAAGAAAAAATCATAGTATTAGTTGCAGCGCTCATGCTGGCTGCATTGAGCACACCGGCGGATGTCATCAGCGTTAATTTTTTCAGAACCGGTAATATAAACAGGGACGGCGTTGCTGCTGATTTTTCCGGCGTTGTGCCCGGAACGTGGACGAATATCGTGATTGCAACCAACGGTTTTGCGATAACCGATTTGGGTGGAACAGGGCTTGATATTTCTTCTTCGGCGGGAGTTACCGTTGCCGGAAATACGAATTGGGCGAACTGGGTGAATTGTGCAGGATTTGGACACAATACTGCCGGATCACAGGTAACGATGACATTAAGCGATATTCCCTATGATCAATATTATATTATTGTTTATCTGTGCGGGTGGAATGACAGAAGAGGCTCTTTGAGCGACGGTTCGACAACATATTATTATACAATGCCGACAATTGACGGAAGTAATCCGCCTTATTTGAGTCAGGTGACAAATACAGACAGTAATTCGATAGCGTCGGCGGTCGGTACGTATGTACTTTTCGGCAGTACCGAAAATCCGTTAACGGCGGACTCATTAACTATGACCGTATCAGCCATCCAGGCCAATGTTGGTATCGGCGGATTCCAGCTGGTGCAAGTTCCCGAGCCGGCGGCAGTGGGAACATTTGTGCTGGGCGGAGTGCTGGTTCTTTTGTTCCGTCGGCTGAAACAGCAGGGCTGAATTTAATTCAGTGATCATTAATTTCCGGGCGGCAGGCCGTCTGCCGTCCGGAACGTTGCGAGAGAAACCATGCAAAAAATTTTATTCGGTATGTTTTCGGCGGCACTAGGCGTTTTGGTGTCGTTCCAAAGTGGAAAATCGCTGGCCTCTGAACCCTTGGCATATCCGGTGCCGGCGGTGGCGCAGGCGTTGCAGAAAAATTCGCGCGCGGTTGTGGCGGACGTTGTGCCGGGTACAGTCTGGATTGACGCCGAAGATTTTGCAGATTACGGCGGCTGGTATCACGATACGCAGTTTGTGCATTTGATGGGTTCCGGTTATCTGCTTGCCGGCGGCACCGGCAAGCCGGGCGTCCCGGTGGCTGATGCTGTAACGAAAGTTCAAATCAACCGTACCGGAAATTATACGTTATGGGTGCGGTCGAGAAACTGGGATCGGGAACACTCGCCGGGAATGTTCAAGATCAGCATTAACGGTAAAAAAAGCTCCGGTGTGTTTGGCGGTGGAAATTCTGACGCATGGGAATGGCAGAAAGGCGATTTGTTTGCGCTGAAAGAGGACGAAATTGAATTGCGCCTGATTGACCAGACCGGTTATTTCGGACGGTGCGACGCGCTGATTTTAACGCTGGATGAAAATTTTATTCCACCGGAGCAGGACGGCATGACGGCGGCGCGTGCGGTGTATGCCGGATTGGATTTAAAACCGGCGGTGCATGACGGGTTTGATGTGATTGTGGTTGGCGGCGGCCCGGCCGGTGTGAGTGCCGCGATTGCGGCGGCGCGGCATGGTGTGAAAACCGCATTGATTCAAGACCGGCCGATGCTGGGCGGTAACAGCGGCGCCGAGTTCTCCGTTGGCATGAACGGTGCGATTCAAATGCACGGACATATGCGCGACGGCGGAATTATTAATGAAGCGATTCTGCTGCAGGCGGATTCCGGCGCCGCAAATTATGCCGGCGTATATCACGAACTGGCGGACGCTGAACCGCTGTTGACGGTGTTTGTGAATATGCGCGTAGACGGCGTCGTGATGGAATCGGATTCAAAAATCCGCGGCGTAAAAGCGGTGCATTCGCTGGACGGGACGCGTGCGGAATTTTACGGTGGAACATTCATTGACTGCACCGGCGATGGCTGGCTGGGTTATTATGCCGGCGCAACATTCCGGCTGGGGCGTGAAGCCGGAGATGAATTTAATGAAGCGCCGGCGCCGGTGGAATCCGACGACATTACGATGAGCGGCAGCCTGAATGCGGGTTCGCCGTTTATGGTGAATACCGGCGTTCCGGTTGAATTAAAACGGGAGCCGTGGGCGGCTGTATTGCCGGACGGTTTTGCCCGTTCGATCAGCGGCCCTGCCGCGCGTCCCTGGTGGCTTGAATATCCGGGAACGGTTGACGATCTCTGGCAGGGAGAGTATGCCCGCGATTATCTTTTCCGGATTGCTTACGGCTATGCGGATTTTCTTAAAAACCGGTGGAGTAAAAAAGACACCGCGAAAAATTTTGATGTGAATTATGTCGGCCCGTTTTTAGGGCGGCGCGAATCCCGGCGGCTGGAAGGCGATTATATTCTAACGCTGAACGATGTGATGGGCGCGCACTGGTTTGAAGATTCCATTGCGCACTACGGCTGGAATCTGGATGTGCATCATCCGCTCGGTATTTTTTCGGTGAACAATCCGTATGAATGCAACTACAGAGTTCCGATGGGCGGCGGGATTCCGTTCCGCTGTCTCTATTCAAAAAATATCAGCAATCTGCTGATGGGCGGGCGGTGCATCAGCGTGACGCATTATGCACTCGGCACGGTGCGGATTATGATGACGTGTGCGTCTACCGGTCAGGCCGCCGGCACGGCGGCGGCGATGTGCGCCGCGCGCGGAATCACTCCGCGGGATGTCGGGCGCGATCATATTCGCGAATTGCAACAGCGGTTGCTGCGTGATGATCAATATATTCCGGCGCTCAAGAATGAAGATCCGGCGGATCTGGCGCGCAAAGCGGTCTGCTCGGCATCGAGCGTGCAGGATGTGTGGAAAGTTACAGAGGAATATTTTTACCGCCCCGGAACAATTCAGGGCAGTGAAACAGTTGCGCTGAACGCCGGAACAGTGATGTGTCCGGTTGGGCGCCAGCAGAAAATCGGATCGCTGAATTTCTGGATCAGGAATACCGGCGGCACGGATTGCGAGGCCTATCTTAATATTGACACAACCGCAACGTTCCGTGATTTCGACAGCCGGACGAACATTGCAAAAATTCCGGTGTCGATTCCCGCCGGATTTTCCGGTGTGCTGCCGGTGGATGTGAATCTGCCGGTGAAGGGCGATTTCCTGATGCTGAGTTTTCTGGAAAAATCCGGCGGTATCAGCAAGGTGCTTTGGCAGCGAAGCATTTCCAATCCACCGCGCATGTGTGCGCTGCATAAATATTCCGACGTATGGTGCGTTGATGATAAATTTATTCCGGCATTTTACGCCGAACCGGCGCTTGAATGGGAGTATGATTTCGGCGCGGCGAATGTAATTAACGGCATCACGCGCTGCCTGAACAGCGGCACGGTGAATATGTGGTCGTCCGATCCGGCGCAGCCGCTGCCGCAGTGGATTGAATTAAAATGGGATGAACCGCAGACCATCAAAGAAGTGCAGTTGATTTTTGATACGAACCTTGACCGCTACAGATATAACGGTGGCGAAATTCCTGAACGTGTCCGCAGTTATGATGTGCAGGCGGAAATTTCCGGCGAATGGAAAACCGTTGTTGCGATGGATGATAATATTCAGCGCCGGCGCGTGCATCAGTTTGAACCGGTTTCAACACAGCGGCTGCGGGTGATGGTGAAAGAAACCGGCGGTGACCGGTCCGCGCGTATTTTTGAAATCCGGGCATATTAGAATAATTTCTATTTTGTTGTCCACGGGTAGGGACGGCGCGCCATCGCCGTCCGCCGCACGGCGAAAAAATAACGGCGCTCGGCGGCGCGAGTACCCTACCGGTTTTGTGACGCAGTAGACAGAAAATTTTATGAAAGGAGAAAAATTATGATCGAAAGAAGTTTGCTTACTCTGGGAATGGCGTTTTCATTTTCCGGCGCAAGTCCGGCGGAAAAAATTCCGGCGCCGAATATTTTAATTATTCTGACGGACGACCAGGGCTATGCCGACACCGGTTTTCAAGGCAGCAGCGATATTAAGACGCCTTTTCTGGACGGTATGGCGGCAGGAGGTGTGCGGTTTACGGAGGCGTATGTGACGTATTCAGTCTGCGGACCGAGCCGCGCCGGTTTAATGACCGGACGGATTCCGCAGCGATTCGGGTTCGAGCGGAATCCGGCGTATGACCGGACTGATCCGACGATCGGGCTTCCGCTTAGTGAAAAGACATTGGGCGATTTGATGAAGTCCGCCGGATATCGTACCGGCGCGGTCGGCAAGTGGCACCTTGGCGATCATCCTCAATTTTATCCCAATTTGCGCGGATTTGATTATTTTTACGGATTTACCGGCGGCGGACACCGCTATTTTCCGGCGGAATATGAAACGCGACTGAAAAGCGGCGGCTATAAAGAATATCTCACTCCGCTGGAGCGTAACGGAACACAGGTGGAAGAGACGGGATATCTAACGGATATTCTGACGCGCGAAGCGCTGCAGTTTATCTGTGACAGCAAAGATGCACCGTTCTTTTTATACCTCGCCTATAACGCGCCGCATACGCCGCTGGAAGCGACCGAAAAATATCTGGCGCGGCATCAGGATATTCAGGATGAAAAACGCCGGACATACGCGGCGATGCTCAGCGCAGTGGATGACGGTGTCGGCGAAATTCTCAGTCTGCTTGACGAGTTAAATCTTGCACAGAATACGCTGATTTTTTTCCTGTCGGATAACGGCGGACCGACATGGGATAATGCGTCGAACAATCAGCCGTTGCGCGGTGCAAAAAGCAGTTTATATGAAGGCGGCGTGCGGGTCCCGTTTCTGATGCGCTGGCCCGGGGTTCTGCCGGAAAATAAAGTGTATGAACTTCCGGTTTCGTCGCTGGATATTGCGGCGACAATGGCCGCTGTTGCGGGCGCAGCGCCGTCCGCAGACCGCCCGCTGGACGGTGTGAATCTGGTTCCGTATTTGACCGGAAAAAATGATGAACGGCCGCACCGGATGCTGTGGTGGCGGAAATACGACCAGGGATTCTTCTCCATACGGTATGATGATTGGAAGCTGGTGAAAACGGGGCCGGCGGTGCAATTGATGGATTTACCGAACGACATCGGAGAAAAAACCAATTTGATCAAGCAGTATCCGGAAAAAGCGGAACAGCTGAAAGCAATGTGGGATGAACTGGATAAAGAAATGATCGAGCCTGCATTTCGCGGGTTGCAAGCGGAATGAATCGGGAGGGATCAGAATGAAAATATATTCTATAATATTTTTTTTGACTGCATTTATTTCAACGGCACAGGTTGGACAGTCGGATGATGTTATCAGCGTCAATTTTTTCCGATCCGGCAATATTGCTAAAGATGGCGTAGATGCAGATTTTCCCGGTGTTGTGCCGGGCACATGGACAAATGTCGTGATGGATACGAACGGACTGGCAATCGTTGATTTTGCCGGAACAACGCTGGATATCAGTTCTTCAGCGGCAATCCGGCTCTCCGGGAATGCGGCATGGGATAACTGGGTTAACGGCGCCGGACCTGGCTGTGATACTGCCGGTACGCAGGTAACGATGACGTTGAGCGATATTCCTTATGCTCAATATTATGTTATTGCTTACTTGAGCGGCTGGAATGGTAGAAAAGGGTCTTCAAGCGACGGTTCGACAACATATTATTATACGATGCCGACGGTTGACGAAAGTAATCCGCCTTTTTTAAGTCAGATAACCAATACCGACAGTAATTCGATCGCATCGGCGATCGGTTCGTATGTGCTTTTCGGCACGGCTGAAAACCCGTTGACGGCGGATTCATTAACCCTGACGGTATCAGCCATACAAGCAAATATTGGTATCGGCGGATTCCAGATTGTAAAGGTGCCGGATTATCGGCGGATCGGATTATATATGATAACATCTCAGATGTGACGGAAGAGTTTGGCTGAAATGATAAAAAAATTTAAAACGCAGAGTTATATCTGGGCCGCCGCCGGCGTATTCATTCCGGTATTTTCCGCCGCCGCTTTGCCGGACCAGCCGAATTTTATCTGGATTATGGCTGAAGACATGAGCCTGGATCTGGAATGTTATGGGATGAAAGGTGTAAAAACGCCGCATCTGAACAGGCTGGCGGAAGAGGGCGCAAAATTCATGCGTGCATACTGCAGCAATCCTATTTGTTCTCCTAGCCGTTCGGCGATGATGACCGGCGCACATCAGACGGTTATTAATGCGCAGCATCATCGCAGCAATCGTGATGTTCCGCTGGAAGCACCGTACAAACCGTTTACGTATTGGCTCCGGCGCACCGGATACACCTGTATTCTTGGAAGTGACCTGGTGAAAGGAAATGGGCGGAAAACAGATTGCAATTTCAAGCATACTGCCGTTGGTCCGTATGACGGCATCGAACAGTTTGGGCTGTTCGATAAATTTGACCGGTTCAGCGCTGAGGATCAGCCGTTTTTTAATCAGATTCAATGTATTGTGACGCATCGCGGCGACTGGTGGAATGAAGTCAGAGAAAATTCAGCGCATCCGGTTTCGCTTGATGATATTAAACTGCCGACCTGGTTTGCTGATACACCGGAAATCCGCTACGACTGGGCGGCATACCTTGACACGGTTGAGTATATGGACAACGAGGTCGGGCAGATTCTGAAAAGGTTGGAAGATGAAGGTCTCGCAGAAAATACATATGTTATTTTCATCGCGGATAACGGCCGCTGCCATTTGCGCGGAAAAGGATATTTGCAGGATACCGGAATTCATGTGCCCATGATTGTTCGCGGCCCGGGGATTCCAAAGGGAACGGTGATAGATGAACTGGTTTGTATGACGGACATTACTGCCACGATTTTAAAACTTGCCCGCGCGGAAATGCCGGACTGGCTCGACGGAAAACCGGTGTTCGGTGTCAGTAATCCGCAATACCGCGAATACATCCGTTCCGCTCGCGACATCTGGGATGAAATCAATGACTGTTCCCGCAGCATCACAACCAGAAAATTTACTTATATTGCCAACCGTATGCCGGAAGTTCCATGGGATGCGCATCAGGCGTATCTTGATTTGAACCGTCCGGCAATTCATGTAATGCGCCGGCTGAAAAACGCAGGAAAACTTTCCCCGGCAGAGCTGATATTTTTGGCAGAACAAAAACCGCCGGAAGAACTTTATGACTTGGAAACAGATCCAGATCAGATGACCAATCTTGCCTGTAATCCGGGATATGCAGACGTGCTTCGGCAGATGAGGCAGTTGGAAAAAGACTGGCAGTCAAAATACAGCGACAGGGGACTTCAGGACATTGACTGCCGTCAGCCTGACCAAAATCTCAAGGCGAACCTCGCCCGTTCTGTGGTAAAAAAACTTCATCCGGAACTCTGGAACCGCCTAGAGTCCGGTGAGTTAATGGAGACAGATTCATGGAAACAGTTTATTCCGGAAAATTAAAAACCGGTTTTAAAGACAGATTGAATTTCGCATTTTTGTGCGCACTCACGTTATTAAGTTTTCCGGCACCGGTTTTTTCTGAAATTCGTCCCGCCGGAATTTTTACAGATAACATGGTTCTTCAGTGCGATGAGCCTGTCCGGGTTTGGGGAACTGCGGAACCGGGCGAAACGGTAACGATTGAATTTGCCGGCCAGAAAAAAATAACGGCGGCAAATGCGGGCGGTCAATGGCAGGTGCAGCTTGATCCGCTGCCGGCATCATCCGAACCGTGTGAAATGATCTTCAAATCTTCAGTCAACAATCTGCAATCTACAATTATAAATGTTCTTGTCGGCGAAGTCTGGCTTGCCGGCGGCCAGTCCAATATGGCGTCCACGATGGGAAATTATATGCGCACGGTGAAAGATGATGTAATGAGCGCAAATGATTCTTTGCTGCGCGTGGCAACTGTTCCGCGGTTGGATTATTCCGGCGAGAATGACAGTGCACCGGAATGGAAGATGACAAACCCGCAAACCGTCCGGACATTTTCTGCAACCGCATACTATTTTGGAAAAAATCTCCGGGATGCGCTGGACGTGCCCGTCGGAATTATCGTCTGCGCTGTCGGTGCAACGCCAGCGGAAGCGTGGATGAGCCGGAAAACGCTGGAGGCTGATACGGATTTAAAAAAGGTGATTGATGCGTATGATTCGCATGTGAAAAAAACATTTCCAGACGAAAGCAGTTTCACAGAATATCTGAAAGAATATGACCGTCTTGTCGAAGAATGGCTGCGGAAGAAGGCGGAAAGGCAGAAGGTCGGCTGGAAACCGGAAATCGAAATGAGCTGCCGGAATTTTAAACGCCCCGGCGGATTATATGAAACGATGCTTAAACAGGTTATCCCGTATACAATTCGCGGTGTGATCTGGTATCAGGGCGAAAATAATGCCAACAATCATGCCGCCGCGCATTACCGGAAAATTTTTCCGGCGCTGATTAACGAATGGCGCGCTGATTTTAATAATCCGGATCTGCCGTTTTTATTCGTTCAACTGGCAACTTTCGGCGGCAAAGATGCGAATGAACCTCAGTGGGCGGAATTACGGGAAGTGCAGCGCTGGACAGAAAAAAATGTACAAAACACCGGCATGGCAGTATTGGTTGACGGCGGAGAAGAAAAAGATATTCATCCGCATTCTAAACCGGAAGCCGGCAGACGGCTTGGTCTGCTCGCGCGAAATATTGCTTATGGCGAAAATAATTTAATTTGCCGCGGTCCGGAATTAAAAGAATCGAAAGTAAGCGGCTCTGTCATTGAACTCACATTTAATACTCCGGATGTCCGGTTAATTCCGGTTTCCGGAACAGAGAACGCATTCGAAATTTGTGGAGAAGACAGGAAATTTGTTGCCGCCGGCGCTGTCTGCCGTGACGGGAAAATCATTGTTTCATCGCCGGAAATTAACAATCCCGTTTTCGTCCGCTACGGATGGAAAAAATGGTTTGTTCCGTCTCTTTTCAACACCGCCGGACTTCCTGCTTCCCCGTTCAGAACAGATGATTTTCCATTTGTCACCAAAGGCCGGTTCTATCTAGATTCACTTTAAAAATTACGGCCGGTCATTTTGTAAATCTGTAGAAATCCGTTTCGCGCACTCTGTTACATAAGTCGTCAGTTCAGAAATATTTTCAGAAATAATTCGTGAAGACGGCCCGGTGATCCAGGCAACAGCCTGCGGATAATTAAACCGGTCAAGAATTGGTGCACTGATGCAATGCATTTCTTCCATCCATTCGCCGAACCCAACTGCATAGCCCTGCTGCCGGATTTTTTTCAGTTCATGTTTTAATTTTTTTTTGCTGACAATGGTGCGTTCCGTAAATTTTTTTAACGTCATCTTTTTCAGGAGTTCGTCCTGTTCGTCATCCGGTAAAAACGCCATCAACGCTTTCCCGGGAGCGCCGACGTGCAGAATGATCGGCTCACCGACATCGTGTAGAAATTTAAACGGATAAAGTCCCGGATATTCCAGAATCGCAACGCCGCGCGCGCGGTTCGGCAGCAGTACGCCGAGAATCGCGGTTTCTTTGGTTTGATTCCGCAGTTTTCGGAGATAGGGCGCTGCAATTTCTGTAATATTTTTATCGCACGTCCCGATGCTCGAAATGGCGAACAGTTTGCCGGACATCCGGACTTTTTTCGTCTCTTCATCCCGTGAAAAATATCCTTTTTCAATCATCGTCATTGTGATGCGAAAGACGCTGGTCGGTGATGCACCGATCTTCGTTGCAATTTCCGACATCGTCATGCCGTCCGGATGTTCCTTCAGCAGTTCAATGATAATTAGAGCTCGTTCCAGATTCGGCACCTTATATTTAGAAACAAATTTATTCATTACATTCAGAATATACGCAGATCGTAAATAAAAGCAATTCTTCGTGTTGTAATTATATACACGATGATCAGAACGTTTTCCAATAAAGGCACGATGGATAATCGTTTGTGGTTCGTGGTTGGAGAAACACAAGCCGACTGAAATCAAATGTGTTATACTCTTGTCTGGGAACAAGGACTCAACTTGTTCTATAACCTAAAAAAAGAGGCCGCCATTTCCGATGTCTCTTTTTTAAGCCAGTTTATCCAACCACCCCGGCTATTTGCCGGGGTCGTGGCCCGACGACTTCCTGGCGGTTCTGGCGGCGGCGGATCAGACACTTAATGACTGTTTTCCGGCCTAGATGTTTAGTCCCCCAGTGTACTGGAGTGATGTATAACCAGCTCCGGAGGGATAAATTATGGGACAGATAGTACACGGGTGCGCCCGTACGGCTGAGGCGGTGCGTCGAACGATACAACATCGTCAAGAGAGCCTGAATGTTCTGGCGCGGAGGCACGGTATTAACCCGAAAACCGTAGCGAAGTGGCGACAGCGCACAACCGTACAGGATGCCCCGATGGGGCCCAGGCAACCCCGGTCAACGGTGCTGAGCAAGGAGGAAGAAGCCGCTTGTGTCGCTTTTCGGCGGCACACACAGCTTCCGCTCGATGATGGTCTTTACAGCCTGCAGACCGCCATACCTCATTTAACACGCTCCTCTCTGCATCGTTGCTGCCAACGTCATGGAATTCGCCGGCTGCCGGATACCAAAGATCCCCGGAGCAAACGGAAATTCAAAACCTGTCCGATCGGGTTTTTCCATATCGACATCGCTGAGGTCCGCACGGAAGAAGGCAGGTTATATATGTTCGTTGCCATTGACCGTACGTCAAAGTTTACTGTTGTTCAGCTTCCCGGATGGCCAATCGGCGCTGATGCTGGTCTCGGCACGGTTGCGGCATGTCGCCGGAACCCAATGGGGCACCCGGCGCTACCTGAACATGGAACGGCTTTATGAATTAGAATGGAGGGCAGCATAAGGCTGCGGAGAATGGAGAGCCTCAAAATAAATGTGCGAAATATTATGGACACGACCTTCATCCGGACGCCTGCAGGGCGTTGAAAAAAACGGCCCGCAAGCCATCGGGCGGTCACGGGGCGGACGAACTACCAAGATACATCTGGTTGCCGCAACTGCTCGTCAGGCAGTAATTTTCTGCTTGTCTGCCGGCAACGAGGGTGACGCGCCGTGGGGCAGAAAACTGCTGATGCGCATGGGCAGAATCCCGAAACCATGCCATCTGCTTATGGATCGTGCGTATGAAGGGGATGAAACCCGGGAACTGGCTCAGACACTGGGATTTATACCTGTTGTTCCGCCCAACCCGAACCGGAAAAACCCATGGGATTACGATACAATAATCTATAAAAGACGGAATGAGGTTGAGCGACTCATCCGGCGGGTGAAATCCTGTCGCCGGGTATTCACCCGGTATGACAAACTGGACATTATGTTTTTGGGATTCATTGTCTTCGCGTTCATCGTGGAATTCTTACGCTTGTGTTAACACGCCCTAAACTTCCGAAACTGTGAATTGGCTCAATGCCTCCTGCCGGTGCTGGCCATGACAAAAAATACTGACCGGAATCATCTGATTCGTATTTTTAAAGTATATCAAACCGCGGTGTCATAAAATTACCGGCCGGAAACGATTGTGCAGTTTGTGCTTTACCCGTTACGCAATCCGCATTACGCATTACATTATGAACTATATCAGCACACGCGGGAAAATGGCGCCGGTGGAGTTTTTGGATGCCGTAATGACGGGTCTGGCGCCGGACGGCGGCCTGCTGCTGCCGGAAACCATTCCGGCGGTCGGCGACCGGCTGGAACAATGGAAAAATCTGTCGTATCAGGATTTGGCATTCGAAATTATGCGCCTGTTCGCCACCGATATCCCGGCGGAAGATTTGAAAAATTTAATTCAAAAAAGCTATGCCACCTTCCGCTCGCCGGCAGTTGCGCCGGTGGTTTCGGTCGGCGGGTTTTTCGTGCTCGAGCTCTGGCACGGCCCAACGCTGGCGTTTAAAGATATTGCGCTGCAGTTTCTCGGCAATCTGTTTGAATATATTTTACAAAAACGCGGCGGTAAACTGAACATTCTCGGCGCGACGTCCGGCGACACCGGCTCCGCTGCAATTTACGGCGTGCGCGGCAAAGAGAACATCCGCATGTTCATCATGCACCCCAGAGGACGCACCAGTCCGGTGCAGGAACTGCAGATGACCAGTGTGCTTGACGATAACGTCTTCAACCTTGCCGTTGAAGGCACGTTCGATGACTGTCAGCATCTGATGAAATCCATCTTTTCCGACGTATCATTTAAAACAGAACATTCGCTCGGTTCCGTAAACTCCGTCAACTGGGCGCGCGTGCTCGCACAGATCGTTTATTATTTTTACGCTGCGTTCCGCGTGCAGGCAGAAACCGGCGCGCCGGAAATTCAGTTTTCTGTGCCCACCGGAAATTTCGGCGACATTCTCGCCGGATATCTCGCGGTGCAAATGGGACTGCCGGTGAAAAAACTGATCCTTGCCACCAACGAAAACAACATTCTCTCGCGCTTCTTCAACAGCGGCGAATACAGTATCGGCAGCGTCATGCCGACGCTCAGTCCGTCGATGGATATTCAGGTCGCCAGCAACTTTGAACGCTATCTTTATTATCGTACCGGACAGGACGCCGGGAAATTGCGTGCACTGATGAACTGCTTTGCAACAAATAAAAAACTCACGGTGGAACTGAACGCCGGCGGCATAGTCGATGACCTTTTTGCTGCCGGCGAAGGCAGCACCGAACAGACGCTTGCCACCATTAAGAAAATTTATGATTCCACCGGCTATGTGCTCGACCCGCACACCGCTGTCGGCGTTGCCGTTGCGGAGCGGTTTATGGAAGGCGCGGACACTTCGATGAGGCGTCCGCGGACGGATCATCGATCCGTCCCTGCCATCTGCCTCGCCACCGCGCATCCGGCAAAGTTCACCGCCGCCATCGAACGCGCTATCGGCACCGCCGCACATCATCCGGCGCTCGATGCACTCGCCGGCGCCGCAACCCGCTGTACCACCATCGCCAACGATGAATCCGCCGTGCGTGACTATTTGGTGCGGAATACTTAATGAACATGTTTGCTCCTCAACCAGCCTGTCATGTGATTGCCGGGCAGAACAGCGCTGGGAAAACAACGTTTATGTTACAGTATACATTGATTGTGGAGCAGACATTCCTGTCTGCTCATTTTGCGCAGACAGGAATGTCCGCGCCACGCGTATTTTGGAAATCCGAATTCCGGTGCAGAGCAAATGCCCTCCCCGGCAGACCTTCGACCTCAAGACTTTTGACTTTCGACTGAAATTTTTATGACAAATTTAAAAGAGACGGATCCGAAAATTCAAGAGCGTGCAATTCTGGTTGGCGTGATGATGCGCGGGCGCGATGAGGAGTGGGATATTCGCGACACGCTGGATGAACTCGCACAACTGACGGAAAGCGCCGGCGCGGAAGTGTTGAATCGTGTGCTGTGCAAGCAGGCAAAAATTTATCCGGGGCATTATATCGGCAAAGGCAAGGCTGAAGAAATTTCACAGCAGGTTCAGGCGTTTAATGCGAATCTGGTGATTTTCGACGAAGACCTTTCGCCGGCGCAGGGACGTAATCTGGAAGAGATTGTCGGCGTGCGCGTGCTCGATCGTACACAGTTGATTCTTGATATTTTCGCGCGCCGCGCGCAGACGCGCGAAGGCTGTCTGCAGGTTGAACTCGCACAGCACCGCTATCTTTTGCCGCGCCTGCGCCGGATGTGGACGCATCTTGAACGGCAGGCCGGCGGAATCGGATTAAAGGGACCGGGCGAAACTCAGATTGAAATGGACCGCCGGCGCATCCAGCTTCTAATCGGTACGCTGACAAAAGAGCTCGAGCTTGTCCGGCTGCGGCGCGCGGAGCAGCGGCGCGGCCGGCACCGGCACGGCTGGGCGCTTGTGTCGCTCGTCGGTTATACAAACGCCGGAAAATCAACCCTGCTCAACCGGATCGCCGGCGCCGATATCTATGCACAGGATCAGCTGTTTGCAACGCTGGACCCGACGACTCGGCAGGTTGAGCTGCCGAACCGCGAGCCGTGTTTAATCACGGACACGGTCGGTTTTATTCGCAAGCTGCCGCATCATCTTGTTGATTCATTTAAAGCGACGCTGGAAGAAGTGGCGGAGGCGGATTTGCTGCTGCATGTGGCCGATTGTTCACATCCGCAGGTGGAACAGCAGATCGACGCGGTGCACGCGGTGCTGCAGGAGCTCGGTGCAGAAAACAAACCGGTGCTGTTTGTGCTGAATAAAATTGATACACCGGAAGGCAAAAATGCCGCGCGCCGGCTGGCGCGCCAGCCCGGACGTTCTGTCGCGGTGTCTGCAAAAACCGGCGAAGGAATTGATGCTCTGCTGAACGAACTGGCTGACTGCCTGAAAGGTGATAAGCAAACATTACGGCTGCGGATTCCGTTCGGTGAAGGACGCCTGCTCGCGCTCCTGCAAAATTCCGCCACTGTGCTCGAAGAAAAATATGAAGACGAGTTCGCCGAAATTCTTGTCCGTGTGCCGGCACAGCTGGTTTCACGGGTTGATAAATTCCGGCAGACATAAAATTGTAAGGCGGAAATGGCCGATACGACGTCCCCAGGCCTACATCGCAAAATAGTGCGCCTGCGGGTGGTGTGTAATCAGCGCAAAGGTGGAGACTTCAGGATCCAGGATAAACAGATCAGTGACGGTGATTCCGATTCGCCGGGTGTCTAACAGTTCACTGCAGATTTTATTCAGCGCCAGATCGGGGCAGGCGGGATAGCCGAAGGCAAACCGGCGCTGATCGAGTTTGCGCCGCCGGATTTCTTCAAGCGAAAGGTCGCCTTCATGCGATCCCCACTGCCGGCGGATCTGCCGGTGCCCGAATTCCGCCAGCGCTTCGGCGCTCATCACAGCGAGCCCGTGAAACAGCAGATAATCCAGATAGCGGTCGGCGGCACGCAGTTCCTGCTCTTTTTTTGCAATGCCGCCGCCGAGCGTGACGGCCATCAAGCCGGCGATGTCGCGGTCGGTGCGGAAATAATCTGCTAAGCAGATTCCGGTGCGCGCACTGCGCGGAAAGGCAAACGGAATTTCCCCGCCGGTTGCCGGATTCTGAATCAGCAGTGTGTCGCCGGCGGCGCGGCAGTTGAAAAATCCATGAATCATTTGCGGAACAAAGACACGGCGCGCAATCTGTTTTACTTTGGCAAGATTCGGTAGAATTTCCACCGCGCGCAGTGTTTGATAATCGGCGTCGGACAGCTCGCCCTGCTTATATCCCCAGACGCCGCGCGTCAGCACATGGGTGTCGAGATAGTGCCAGACTTCATCCGGATCAATCCGCTCCGCAATCCATGTGTCGGCCGGCACATCCGGCACCGGCACATCGCGGTGAATGATCTCGTTTGCCGGCGCCGGTTTCTTTGGCGCGGCCGGTTGTTTCTTTTTGACCGGCGCCGGTTCAGGAAAGTGTCCGGTCTGTTTAAATTCCTGCAACGCTGCGAGACTGACAAATGCATCTTTGCAGTAGAGCACCTCGCCGGAATAGAGCGGGCGGCAGACCTGATCGACAAACTCCGGCGACAGCGCTGCGCCGCCGAGCATCACCGGAATTTTAATGCCGGCGCGTTCAAACGCGGAAAGATTTTCTGCCATCACAGTAGTGGATTTTACCAGCAGTCCGCTCAGCCCGATAGCAATCACATGATGTTTTTCTACGGCGTTGATAATCTGTTCCACCGGAACTTTAATGCCGAGATCGAGCACATCAAACCCGTTGTTCGATAAAATAATTCCAACCAGATTTTTGCCGATGTCGTGCACATCGCCGGCAACGGTGGCCAGCAGGATGAGCGGCGGTCTTTCGCCGGCGCCGGTTTTTTGCAGATGCGGTTTAAGCAGATCCACCGCGTGCTTCATCACTTCGGCGGATTTCAGCACGAACGGCAGCTGCAGCGTGCCGTCGTTAAACAGCCGGCCGACCTCTCTCATCGCCGGCAGTAGAAGTTCATTCAGGATCGTTTCGGCGCGCTCCGTGTTCAGCAATACCGGCATAGCGGTTTGCATCCAGGGAATTTTCCCGCGCACAATCGCATCCGTTAACAGTTCCGCCGGCGGGCGCGTCTCCGGTTTTTCTTCCGGTGCTTCCTGAAAATATTCAAACAGGTTGATATAATTTTCCAGCGGATCGCCGGCGGAAAAATCGTTATTCAGCAGCGCTTCGGCGGCGGTGCGCAGATTCGCCGGAATTTCATTCAGCGGCACAATCGCCGCCGCGTGCACAATCGCGGCGTCCAGACCGGCAGCCACCGCCTGATGTAAAAACACCGCGTTTAAAATTTTGCGCGCCGCCGGTTTCAGTCCGAATGAAATATTGGAAAGTCCGAGCAGCGTGCGCACGCCCGGCAGCTCCGCTTTAATCCGGCGGATGGCGTTCAGGGTTTGTACCGCCGCATCGCGCAGCGATTCATCGCCGCTGCACACCGTAAAGGTCAGCGGATCAATCAGCAGATCGTCAGGCGCTAGTCCGCGTGCGGTGCAGAAATCGACTATCCGTTTTGCCACCGCAAATTTTTCATCCGCCGGCAGCGCCATGCCTTTTTCATCAATCGTCAGCGCGACCAGCGCCGCGCCGTACCGGCGCGCCAGTGCAACCACGCGTTCAGCGCGCGCACCGCCGTCTTCAAAATTAATGGAGTTAATCAGCGCCCGCCCGCCGTACCGTTTCAGTGCGTCTTCAATCGCTGCGGCGGATGTGGAGTCAATCATCAGCGGTGCGCGGCATTCGCGCGCCATGCGCGGAACGAGTACGGCGATGTCAGCGCGCTCGTCGCGACCGGTGTACCCGCAGCTCAAATCAAGTATATGCACGCCGGTTTCCTCCTGCTCACTTAAAATGTGAAAAGCATTTTCATAATCATTATTGAGCAGTGCGTCGCGGAATCTTTTCGACCCCGTGGCATTCGCGCGCTCACCGATAAAGAGCGGCGCCGGCTGCTGTGTTAAATCCACCGGCTGAAACAGGCTGGCGGCTTGAGGTAGGGCGTTCGCTCCGTCGAGCGCCGGAATTTTTTGCGGACGGCGGCGGAGCGCCGTCCCTACCAATTTCCTCAACTCCGCAATATGTTCCGGCGTTGTGCCGCAGCATCCGCCGGCGACAGAAATCCCATGCGCTGCCATCAGCGCCGCAACTTTTTTGGCGAACGGCAGCGGTGCAAGCGGATAAACCACATTTCCGGCGGCGTCTGTTTCCGGCATGCCGGCGTTCGGCATACATGCGATGTTTCCCCGCCAGAGTTTCGCCAGCATTTCAATGTGCGGCGCCATGCGATCCGGACCAGTCGCGCAGTTGAGTCCGAGAATATCCACCGGATAGGGCGCCAGAATTGCCGCCGCGGCGGCGACACTGGTTCCGACCAGCATTGTGCCGGTGGTCTCAACGGTGAGCGAAACATAACGCACAATCTCACTGTTCGCGCCAGGCAGAGCATCGGCGGCGGCGAGCGCCGCTTTGATTTGCAGCGGGTCCTGACAGGTCTCAATCAGCAGACCGTCCACGCCGCCGTCGAGCAGACCTTGAATTTGAACTTGATAGGCATCGTACAGCTCATCGAATGAAATGTGTCCGAGCGACGGCAGTTTGGTGCCGGGGCCGATCGCGCCGAAAACAAAGCGGCGCTGTTCCGGTGTTGAAAACTCAGCGGCGCATTCACGCGCAAGCTGTGCGCCGGCTTTACTGATTTCATACGCGCGCTCCGCCAGCTGATATTCGCCGAGCGTCAGCGGGGACGCGCCGAACGTATTGGCTTCAATCGCATCGGAACCGGCGGCGAGATAGGCGCGGTGCAAACTGCGGAGAATCTCCGGCGCAGAAAGATTCAGCCATTCATTGCAGCCGTCATGTCCGTTCCATTGCTCCGGCGTGATCTCCAGCGTTTGAATAATCGTGCCCATTGCACCGTCGAGCAGCAGCGTGCCGGAATGCAGCTTTTCTTTCAGAGTCATACCGGCACCCTAACAAAGCAGCGCCGGGCAGAGCAATAAAAATTCGTAAATCCGGATAAACGAATAAATAAAAGTAAAATTTTAATTTCCCGCAAAAAAGGTAGGGCGGTCAGTCCCTTGACCGCCGTTTAGTATGGAATATTCTATTTCAACGGCGCGCAAGGGACTGACCGCCCTACCATTCATTTCTCTTTTCAGACCCTTATTCTTTAATTTTAAAAACGAGGTTGTCGTTTTTAAGATCGGCGCGGACGGTATGGCCGTCGGTAATTTCGCCGGAGATCAGGCTGCGCGCGAGCTGCGTTTCAAAGTGGCGCTGAATGAAACGCCTGAGCGGGCGCGCGCCGTACACCGGATCGAATCCTTCTTTGACGATGTACTGTTTCGCGTTGTCGCTGACCTCCAGCTGAATGTCGCGCGCCGCCAGGCGGCCGCGCAGATCGTCCAGCATCAGTTCAACAATCGAGCCGATTTCTGTTTCGGTGAGCGGCTTGAACAGCACGGTATCGTCGAGCCGGTTGAGAAATTCCGGACGGAAGCTGCTTTTCAGCAGCTCCATCACCTGATCGCGCGTTTTTTCGTCGATGCCGCCCCGGTCATCAATGCCGTCCAGCAGCAGTGTCGAGCCGATATTGCTGGTCATGATGATAATTGTATTTTTAAAACTGACGGTATGGCCCTGTGAATCGGTCAGCCGTCCGTCGTCAAAAATTTGCAGCAGAATGTTGAACACATCCGGATGCGCTTTTTCAATCTCATCGAGTAGAACGACGGAATAGGGGTTGCGCCGCACCGCTTCGGTGAGCTGTCCGCCCTCTTCATACCCGACGTAGCCGGGCGGCGCGCCGACGAGCCGCGACACAGTATGTTTTTCCATATATTCGCTCATATCCACGCGCACCATGTGCTCTTCGCTGTCGAACAGCTCAAACGCGAGCGTGCGCGCCAGTTCGGTTTTACCGACGCCGGTCGGACCGAGAAACAGAAACGCGCCGATCGGACGGTTTGGATTATTAATGCCGGCGCGCGCGCGCAGTACGGCATCCGCCACCACATCCACCGCCTCATCCTGACCGATCACGCGTTTGTGCAGATCGCCGGCGAGCTGCAGCAGTTTTTCACGCTCGCCCTCGAGCAGTTTCGTCAGC
The DNA here is from genome assembly GCA_041656295.1 of Kiritimatiellales bacterium. Lineage (NCBI taxonomy): Bacteria > Pseudomonadati > Kiritimatiellota > Kiritimatiellia > Kiritimatiellales > Kiritimatiellales bacterium. The sequence goes on from JBBADV010000003.1 coordinate 132,164, forward strand.
GGAATACCAGTCCACCGCGAGACGACCTCCGCAATTTCCTCTTCGGTGACCTCTTCGCGCAACAGACTTTTTTCGCTGTCCACCGCGTGCAGTTTTTCCTCAAGCTCTTTCAACTGCGCCTCAAGCTGCGGGATGGTTCCATGCCGCAGTTTTGCCACGCGCTCCAGATCGTATGCGCGTTCCGCTTCCGCGCTTTCGCGCCGCGCAAGATCGAGCGCTTCGCGCAGATCGCGCACGCGCTGAATGCCGCTCTTTTCATTTTCCCACTGCGTGCGCAGCGTTTGTTCTTCGGTCTTCAGCTCCGCCAGCTCTTTCTGCAGATGCTCCAGCCGCTCCTGACTCGCTTTATCCTTCTCTTTTTTCAGCGCCGTTTCTTCAATTTCAAGGCGCATCACTTTACGCGTAATTTCATCCAGCTCCGCCGGCAGCGAATCAATTTCGGTGCGGATCGACGCACACGCCTCGTCCATCAGGTCGATCGCTTTATCCGGCAGAAACCGCTCCGTGATGTAGCGGTCCGACAGCGTCGCCGCCGCCACCAGCGCGGTGTCCTTAATATGCACGCCGTGATGAACTTCAAACCGTTCGCGCAATCCGCGCAGAATTGAAATCGTATCTTCCACGCTCGGCATCTCCACCAGCACCGGCTGAAAGCGGCGTTCGAGCGCCGCGTCTTTTTCAATATATTTCCGGTGCTCATCGAGCGTCGTCGCGCCGATACAATGCAGTTCGCCGCGTGCCAGCATCGGCTTCAGCATATTGCCGGCATCCGTCGAACCCTCCGTTCTGCCGGCGCCGACAATCGTATGCAGCTCGTCGATGAAGAGAATAATCCGGCCTTCCGCCGATTTAATTTCATTCAGCACCGCTTTTAAACGCTCTTCAAATTCTCCGCGATATTTGGCGCCCGCCATCAGCGAGGTCATATCGAGTGCAAAAATCGTCTTATTTTTCAGCCCCTCCGGCACATCTCCGCGCAGAATCCGGTGCGCTAGACCCTCCACAATCGCCGTTTTTCCGACGCCCGGTTCGCCGATCAGCACCGGATTGTTTTTCGTCTTGCGCGAAAGGATGCGAATCACCGACCGGATCTCCGCATCGCGCCCGATCACCGGATCCAGTTTGCCGGCGCGCGCCAGCTCCACCAAATCCTGACCGTATTTTTTCAGCGCATCATACGCGCCTTCCGGATTGTCCGACGTCACGCGCTGATTCCCGCGCACCGTTTTCAGGGCGTCGAAAATCCGGTTTTTCGTTACGCTCAACTCGTCGAGAATTTTACCGGCCGGCGTTTTCGTTTTTTCATCCGCAAACGCCAGCAGCAGATGTTCGACCGAAATAAACTCATCGCCGAGCTGCTGCATCGCCTTCTGCGCTTTTACCATCAGCTCATTAAGCCGCTGCGTCACATAAATTTTGCCCGACTCCGTGCCCGGACCGGAAACTGCCGGAATTTTTTGCAGCTCCTGCTCCAGCCGCGCCAGCGCCGTCGGCGTGGAGATATCCATCCGTTCAAAAAGCTGCGGTGCCAGACCCTCCTCTTGCCGGAGCAGGGCGAGCAGCAGATGTTCGCCGTCCACCTGCTGATGTCCATGTTCGGCGGCCAGCGACTGCGCCGTTTGAAACGCCTCACGAACCTTTTGTGTCATTTTATTAAAATCCATAACAAACTCCTTCTCTTTGCAATCTCTAGAAGCAGGATTCGTACCATATATTAATATAGCATCTAATCAGTTTTTAATGAATAGATTACAATAAAAATGATTTACGGTAAAACAGATATGCGCCGGAATGTCTCATCGGATGCCCGTTTTTGAGAGTCGTCATACAACTCGCGGTTCAGCGGATTATTAATAGATATAATGATTTTTAGAGCAGTTCCGGTTTAATTTATCGCGCCAGAACTACACGCCCGGTTAATTTACATTTCGAACCGATTTTCATACATGCGCTCTTTTATGAATTTTCCGAGTGTGATGCGGTGGACTTTTAGTTTACGGGCAATCTTTGATGTCGAATAACCGCGTTTTAATAATCTGTCAATTTGTTCCTCCCGTCCAGTGAGTTTTACCTTGGTGCTCTTTCGCCCTTTTGGCCGACCAAGTATGACGCCTTCAGATCGTCGTCGGGCAAGTGCCTCTTTTGTTCGTTGTGAAATCAGGTTGCGCTCAATCTCGGCGGAGATACCAAAAGCAAATGCTAATACTTTTGAACTGATATCTGCACCAAGACGATAATTGTCCTTTATCGTCCAAACCTGTACATCACGTTTCAGACATTGATTCAGGATATCCATTATCATGAGCAGGCTGCGTCCAAGGCGTGAAAGTTCAGCGCAGATGAGAATGTCGTCCTTCTGCAACTTGGCCAGTACACTGCCGAGTTTCCGCTTTTCAGGTTCCTTTGTCCCTGAAATGGTCTCCTCGATCCAATGCTCAATCACGATGTTTTTGCGTTCGCAAAAGCAATTGATTTCGTAACGCTGGTTCTCAACAGTTTGTTTATCGGTGCTGACGCGGATGTATCCGTAGTTCATAATATCACTTTCTGTTTAATTGAACGAAGAAGGATATTAAAAAAGAGCCTTTTTGTGCGACACAATGCTACACCTTGCCGATTCGGGACTTCTGCAAGCTGGGTAGTCCTTTCACTGATTGAGCGCAGTATAAAGGAAAAGATTGAAAAAATCGGTGTCCCTTTAAAAGAGTGGGACATCTCCATCAACTATGGGATCAAAACAGGGTTTAACGAAGCTTTCATCATAACCGAGCAAAAGCGCATAGAGATTCTTGCCAATTGCGCCAATGCGGCCGAGCGCAGACGGACTGATGAATTAATTAGACCGATTTTGCGCGGCAGAGATATCAAACGCTATGCCCACGAGTGGGCTGGGCTATATTTGATTGCCACTCACAACGGTATTCCTGATAAAGGCATTCCTAAAATTGACATTGAAAAATATCAAGCAGTGAAAACTCACCTTAACTCCTATTGGGCTCAAATTGAAAATCGATCCGACCAAGGAGACACCCCATATAATCTGCGCAGTTGTGCTTATATGGAGGATTTTTCTAAACCTAAAATTGTGTGGTCTGATATTGCAACTGAGCCTTCATTTTCCTTCGTAGCTGATCAGATGTTTTTTAATAATACTTGTTACATAATGACTAGAGCCCCTACCTGGGTGCTTGGATTTTTAAACTCTACAGTTATGAAATGGTACTTTCCAAAGATAGCCACTGATCTCGGTGAAAAAGGTACCAGATATTTCAAGCAGTTTGTTGAAATACTTCCAGTACCAGAGTTAACCTTGCCACATATAAATATTATAAATGATTTATTATTGAGGCAAAGTTATACCGAAATAGACGCTGTTCTGTACAGTTTTTTCGGGTTTGATGACAAAGAGATCCAGTCAATTAAAACTTGTTGTCTATAGTTTTAATTTGTTTCTAAAGAAACTTGCTCCTCATTAGTAAGGTTGTAAAAATTAGCAAACACTTTATTGATAGCACTATGGTTTTTGTTGCGAACTAAAAGAGTTATTTCTTTAAAAAGCATGGCATCAACTGGTATGTGAATGTGATTTAGAAAATCTGGTCGTATAATTTCAGCAGATTTTGGGTCTTCTGCTATAAGTTGCTGTCGCTTGGCTTCATCGATAATGAATGCCTCGTTGCATCCCGTTAGAATGCCACGATATATTTTCACATCCCAATCTTTCAGTGGCGTTCCGATACGCTCAATTTTCTCTTTGATACTCCGCTCAATTGGCGACAAAATGACCCAGCTAGAATCCCCCTTAAAACAACATTTTTCGGCATTGTGTCGCACAAAAAGGCTCAAATTTTCACGACAATCATCGGTGGCAATAACAGCGCTAGTTGGGAGGGTATCTTGCTCCTGTGTTGTTTTCTCCAGAAGAAGGATATTTGTGTCCACGGTGGCAGAGTCGAATATCTTTTGTCCGGCGAAATCGATTAGGGTTTTGGCATGCGTTTTTTGCGAGAAGAACTGACGCAGACTCGCCCCGTATCCCGCGCGCATCCATTTGTTGGATGTTATATAGCAAAGATGTCCGCCTTTCCGAAGGAATTGGTATCCACGTTCGTAAAAGAGGGTGTATATATCACCGGTGCGTTCAAATGTCTCAAAACCGAGGTCTTTGTATTGGTTTGCCAGAGCACCGCCGTTGTTTTGCAGTTGGACATACGGCGGGTTGCCGATAACGATGTCAAAACCGTCTTTGACGTCGAACATCCATTCGGGGTCGAAGAAGGCGGAGGTGGCGTTTTGGTCGTAAGGATCCCAGGCGGCAAGTTGGCGGGCATCTTCAGGGGCGAAAAGGTCGTTCTCTGAGAGAAGCACAAAGAGGCGGGCACGAAGCTCGGCATCGCGCTTGCGGAGTTTCTTCTTTTGCGAGGTGTGGCGGGCGGAGAAGTGATCATGGCGGACTTGGCTCAGTTCCTTCTTCACGTTTTCGATCTCGGCGTTGTCGAATAGGGTGGCAACGGCCTGCTTTTTTTTACCGACCAACGTGTTGGCGCAGACGAAGTTGTTTTCGAGGTTGGGTAACGGCGGTGTCTGCCCGTCGGGCCAGTCGCAGACAAGGGAGATGAAGAAGCGGAGCTTGGCGATCTGGACAGCGATAGGCTGGATGTCCACGCCGTAGATACAGTTTTCAATGAGGCGCAGCTTGGTGGCGTAACGCTCGGCAGGCTTGGGGCCAAGGATTTCGAGCAGCCGAGTGAGGATGCCCATCGGGAAGGCACCGGAGCCGCAAGCGGGGTCGAGAATTTTGAGGGAGAAGAGTTTTTCGCGTGCAGAGGCAGAAGCAAGGGATGCTTCACTATGGACGCTGGCACCTTTGTCCCCATTTTCTCCTGTCTTCTTATCTTTATTCGGGAGCCTTTCTCCCAATGCGGCGGCAATAGCGGCTTCGGCCATGTAATCAACGATCTCGCGCGGTGTGTAGAAAGAACCGGTCTGTTTGCGGGCGGTCGCGCCGGTCTCGGGGTTGTAGGAGGCGAGGAGGTTCTCAAAGACTTTGCCGAGCAGCTCGGGGTCGAGCGCAACTTCCTGATCGAGCGGGGTGTTCTCCTCGACAGTGAAGTTGTAGCGGTTGAGGAGAGGGAAGAGCCCTCTCTGCGGGTCGAAGAAGAGCGTATCGGGGACGGCGAGGAGCGGTTCGTTCTCCTTGCGGTTGGAGAAGCAGTCAAGACGCCGGACGCTGGCTCGGTCCTCGCGGTTTTTGTCGAGACATTCAAAAAGACCACCGTTGAGGAAGGGGATGGCGGCACAGGTGTTGATGAATTGGTCGGCCATGCCGGGCCTGAAGAAGCGTTTGTAGCGGTAGCCTTCAACGCCGATCACTTGATAGTTACGGTTGTCGTTGATGAAAGCGCGCCGTGCTTCATTGGGGTCGAGGTTGAGCGTGGCGAAAAAGAGGTTCTGCAGGATGGCTTTGTAATAGGTGGAGCCGGTCACGTCGGTATAGTTGAGCCAGTGGTCGGCCTGCGCCTTGTCGAAAAATTCGATGGGGATGATGTTTTTCTGTTTAAGAAACCAGCAGAAGAGGAGGCGGGAGATGAGGCGGATGGTCTGGCTCGGCGTTGCGCCGGGAATCGTCGGCAATGATGTCGGCAGGGAAGCGGACTTGCTTCAGGGCGCATTCGTACCAGGCGAAGAGTTCAGTGTAAAACTCTTTAGCAATGGCCTCAACAGCGAAGGCAGCGAGGATATTTTTGTGAGAAATACCGACGGTTTGGAGCATGATGAAGCGTTCGATGGCGGTGCGATATTGCTGGGCATCAGCGCCGAAGACATAAGTGAAACGTTTGGGGTGGGTGTCGACGTCTTTGATATCGCAGATGTAGGAGAAGCGCCAGCGGTTGGAACCGGTCTCGTGAAAGACGGCGATGGCGGAGTCAAAGCCGTGGTTACGCAAGAAGCGGTCGGCAAGGGCGCGCAGGCCTGATTTGCGGCGGAGGACGGAGCCGCTGGTGATATCGAAGCGAAAGGGGCCGACCTTGTAGTGGTCGGCGGTGGTAAACTCGCCTAACAGGCAGCCGTCGTCACCGTCCCTGCTGCCGAGCGGTTTGGGGTGCGTGTAGAGCGTATCCGCGCCGAAAAATTCGTGGAGGAAGGTTGTCCATTGTTCATTGTTAAACGAATTGGAGAAGAGTTGTTTGAGTTGGTCGGTGGTGTAGCTCATAAAAAAACTTTCAGTTAGTACCTAATTCAATACCTATTTAAATGGGTAATACCTAATTCAATTTTCGCCAGCGAGCGGAATGCCCGCGTCCCAGACATTCAACTTCCGTCCCTTTCAGGTGCTTCAACACTTTTCGGATCAAATCGAGACTGACGCCGGGGCATGCCTTTTGAAGGTCAGAGACACGGAATTCTTCAGTCTGCCGTTTGATGGCAGCTTCAACAAAAGCGGTTTTCTCACCCCGTGGGGCAGTGATTGCTCCAGCGCGTTGCTCGAACTCGTCGTAGGCCTTTTTGATGATGAATAACAGATAGCCGATGTATGGCCATGGGTCGTGCTTACCCTGATGCCATCTATGTGAGCTTTGTTCAAGGGTCTCGTAGTAGCGCTCTCTGTGCTCCTCGATGAGGCGTTCAAGGCTGACGTAGCGTCCGACCTCAATGCCGGCAAGATAGCAAGTCTGGAGCAGGAGCAGCCTGGAGACGCGGCCGTTGCCATCGCGGAAGGGGTGGATGCAGAGGAAATCGAGGTTGAAGGCTGCCAAAAGGATGAGAGCTGAAACGCCACGTTCTACGGAGAGGGTCTCCCAAAGTTCGATGCTCCGGCAAAGCTGGCTGGGCGTTTCGGATGGCGGGACGCTTTGAAAGCGAATGCGCCGTTCGCCATTGGGCAACAGTTCGATAATGTCTACTGGCTTCTCTTTGTACTTGCCTGCATCCCAGATTTGGCCGCGACAGAGTTTGTGGAGTCGCATGATGTTGGTTTCTGAAAGGGGGAGGCGTGGTTCGGCATGTATGAGGTTAAGCGCGTCCCGATAGCCGGCGACCTCCTCCTCGTCGCGATCTTTCAGGGGTGGGTTGCCGAAAACGACGGTGCCAACACGGCTACGCTCGATTTGCACGCCTTCGATGCGGTTGGACGAGATGGCGCTTTGAGCGATGGCATGTTCACGCAAGGTTTTGAGTCTTTGCGGAGATTGGCGGATGTAAAGTTCCTGAAGTCCCTGCGATTGCCCCAGGTCGGAGAGATACCAGGAGATATTCAATGGTATTTGCAGAGATCGGTTTTGCAGTAGTTCAAGAGTTTTCATGTGGTTTTTCCTGATTCTGAGTTATTGGGCTTGTCGGCGGTGTGGTTTATTAAAGGCTGCTTCTCCAAACTGTAGTCGGCATCAATCATCCATTTTTCGCGGAGACGGAAGGCGGGGATGGTCTGGCGTTTGGCTTTGTTTAAAACGGAGGGGGCGTTGAGACCAGCGGTTTTCACCCACTCGGAAAGCGGAATGATACGGCGGCTGGTGAGATAGGCGATGCGTTTGTGAAGGGCTTCGCACAGCAGGAGCGCAAAGAGTGCGCTAAAACCATCCGCCCGGCCGGTGGTGCGGTAGCGGTCAAAGTGCGGATAATAGTCGATGCGTTTGCTTTTGTTTTGAATGATGATGGGCGGATAGCCGAGGCGCAGGAGTTGTTGGTTGATGAGGATGCGCCCCATGCGCCCGTTGCCGTCGCAGAAGGGGTGGATGGTCTCGAACTCGGCGTGAAACCAGGCAATGCGGTCGAGAAACCAGGCATCGGCTGACGGGGCGTGGTTATTTTTTTTGCCGGCGGGCGGAGTGTTGTAACCGGCAACGAGTTCTTCCATCAGGGAGGCGGTGAAGGCGGGGTTGGCGCCGATGTGAGAGCCCACACGCACCCACTCGCTGCCGGAGCGAAAGCGTCCGGCGTAATCGTTGTTAATGTTGGTGAGAAGCATGTTATGCCAACCAAGAATGAGCGGAATGGTCAATGGGCGGGTGGTGTCGGCAAGCAGGTCTTCGGTGGTTTTTGCGAGATTTTTCGCCTCGTAGATCTCGCGGATATCGCGATCCTTGCGGACGATGTCGCGGAGAAGGATGTCCTCGGTGTCCTTGAGTGTGAGCGTGGAGTTTTCGATGGCGTTGGAGTTATAGACGGACTCCGGAATCTCCGCGATGGCTATGTCGTGAAGAATCTGCTCATGCGTTGGGGCGAGTTCGCGGTATTGGGCGGCGAGTTTTTCTATTTTCGATTTTGTAGTTTTGTTAATCACCGTCAAGAACCATCCCCGAATTATCCGTGAAAGTAAATATAAATCGGATGATTTTCACGGATTGTTTGCCAGGTTTGAAAAACATGATTCAAAGGATCGTACCCAATTCGGTGAGGTTATTAGACTCTTTATAACACTCTTTTGGGTGAATCATCCTTATTGTGCCATTTTTACGAAGGTTTCAGAAATTACGATCACAGCGTCCTGGGCATCGTCTGCAGCGGCGGTGGCGTGTTGCCTGGGCGCGAATTCGTCATGGAGGCGGTTGAGAATATCGGGGAGCTGGGCGGCTTGCTCGGGTGTCGGTTGGGCAGCGATTTCGCTGATCTGTTTCGTCTGGGCGACGAGTTTGCTGGGGAGTTGCGTGTGGATACCGGCGGCGAGGTCGTTTTGCAGCGCATTGATGACCGGGACGAGATCGGCGGGGAGGTCGCCACTGCTTGCCCAGCGCAGGCAGGTGCGCAGGAATTTGTCAGCCATCAGCGAGTTGCGATCTCTGCTGGCAGCAGTGGTGGGGTGGTCGACGGCCAGGCCGCCGCAGGCGGGTGCGTCAAAGGCGGCCAGAGCGGCGGCGACATCCGTGTAATGATTATCACTGGCAGGCGGCGCAAAGGGGAGCGGTTTTTCGTCGGGATCTGCCCGCAGGTGTTTGACGGCGTCGAGAAAGGTGATGGGTTTTGGTGATGCTGCGGTTACGTCGTAAAACTGGATGCGACCAGCGGCTTTGATAAAAGCGACAGAGTGATTTTTTTGCCCGGCGCGGATGCAGCGAGATTTGAGGGGGAGCGCCTTGATGCGTTTGTAAGCGGCGGGGTCTTTGGCAAAAAACGCCCGGATCTCGCGCAAGAGGGCGAGGGTTTCATCAACATCATCTCTGACATCGCGGTCGAAGAGCGTGAACTGCTTGACAATCTCGTCACGGGAGAAGATTTGCACATCCTCGCCGAGGGCGGACTGGAAGCCCTGCATTTTGATGAGGGCGTTCTCGTAAAGTCCGATTTCGCGGTTGCCTTGGTCAGAGGGGTAGAAGGTAAAATTGCGGATAGCGGGTGCCGTAGAGCCGATGCGGTTGATGCGGCCGATACGCTGCATCAGGCGGGCGACATTCCAAGGGGTGTCGTAGTGAATGACGGTGTTGGCCCGGTGCAGGTTGATGCCTTCCGAGAGGACATCGGTGGAGAGGATGATGTTGTAGCGGTTGTCCTGTTCGGCGGCGGGAAGGTTGGCGTCGAAAGCGCGGCGGATATCGTTTTTTCGACGGTCGCGGTTTTGGGAAGAGACAACAAGGATGTCGTTGCGCTGGAGGTGCTCGGTAAGTTTTCTACCCAGGTAATCGATGGTGTCGAGGCTTTCAGAGAAGATGACGAGTTTGCCGGAGGGGTTCTCGGGCTGGGCTGTCAGGCGGGATTGCAGGGCATCGAGAAAGACATCGAGTTTGGGATCAATGGTGACGTCTCGCCAGCGGGTCAGGAGACCCTCAAAGACGGTTTTGTCGGCATGGAGCATGTCAATAAAGGCCGGGGAGAAATCCGAGGCTTGGTAAAGGATATCAGATTCGGTGTAGCCACGTTCATCTATCAGCTTGGCGATGATATCATCTAGCTCTTTGCCTTGGTCGAGCCATGACCTGATGTCAACATCGGGCACAATAAGCACCTTGTCACAAGCAAACATCTCCAACATCTGGTCAATACCTCTGATAGCGTTTTCAAGGGAACAGCGAAAGGCGTGAAAAGAGCTTTCGAGCCGTTTGACCATCAGGACGCGGTAGATGCCCTGGAGGGTAGCAGAAATCTGCTTGGCGTTGGGGTAGCGGGATTGGTATTTGGGGTCGAGGAATTCAATAGCGCGATACCGTGCATAAGAGGCACAAACCGTGTCGGCAGGGATTGGTGCATTGAGGTCAGCAAGATTGTCACGATAAATTGGTTGAGCCGTAAGAACCCAAAGTGTCTCTAACAGGAGGATTTCAAGCGGCAGGTCGAGTTTGTAATTGAGGACTTCCGGGGCGGAAACATCAGGGAAGACAACACCTTGCTTTTTCAGGTCGGCAGCATAATCGCGGTCGTTTAAAATATTTTGTCGGGTGCGGCGGACAGTAACAGGTTCAAGAATAACACGACGAATAGTTTCGTAAATGGCATCAATTTTTTTTGGATCAAACTTGTTTGGGTCGTTGCGATCACGCATGGCGCGTTTGTATCGCTCTGAAAGTGGCGCGAAAAAAGAATTAATATTTGGCACATTTTCGATGGTGGAACGGGCCGCGTCTTGAAAAAGTAAAATCTGGGATCGCAAATCATCCGGTTCGTTGTTGACGGCGGTAGCAGAAAGAAGCATTACCTTTTTACGTGTGCCATGAGTTTCTCCGAAATTACCAGGATTAGAACGAGGGGCTTTACAGATTTTTTGGAGATCGTTAAACCGGGTGTTATCCGTGTGGTGGAAGTTGTGAGATTCATCCACAATAATGAGATCAAATTCTTCTTTAGAGCTGTAATTGCCATCTTCTTTTAATACTTTGGACAAACTGCCGTTACTGATAAACTGCGTATGCCGTTTGAGGTCAAAATTTTTGATGGTTTCTTTCCAGTTAGTCTCAACAGCAGGAGGATAAACAACAAGAATTTTTGTTTGTCTTCCGTTAGCTTCAACAAACCGCCGGGCGATCATAGCGGCAACGACCGTTTTCCCGAGTCCAACGACATCTGCAAGAAAGAATCCATGATGGCGGCAAAGCATTTGATATCCTTGGATAACAGCATCACGTTGATACGCCAGATCTTTAAATCCTTCAGGGAGTGCAAGAGAGAACGCGTCTTCCACCTGCTCGCCAAAGGTGTCAATGAGCACCTTCATGTAAAGTTCAAAAGGAGCTGGTTGAATCCCCAGGTGAGTTTTTGAAACAGAGGAGACTATATCTTCGTTTGCAAACGGAATCCCCTGACTCCATAGCCGATCAAATTCAGTTTTGCAATAAGCTACGTCATCATAATCTTTCATAGCGACATTCAACTCATAATGAACATCGGGGGTGAGCCCCAACCCGGCATCAGAAATATTAGATGATCCCATGATCACCCAACCATCAGAGTGCTCATCATGTTTTTCTGGAATACAAAGATAGAATTTGGCATGAAGCGTTTTTGATGGATGGATGCGCATTTCAAGGCGCCCGCTTTTCACATCTTCAATGAATTGGAGGATACCACTTTCAATCTCATTTGAATATCCAGCATCGCAAATATCATCAATAAATTCCTGTGTATAAATTTGCTTTGCTTTTTCGGGGTCACCGAACCAAAGATTTGCTTTGCTATGCTGGCGAAAAACATTATTAAAAAGGGTGTTTTCTGCAGTATTATTGAAAAATTTTGTACTCATATATTTCCTTAAAAATCTACAAACTACATAGAAATATTCAATCTTTCCTTAACGAGGATATGCGCGTGATTTTCAATGACATCAGGAGCGGGATAACGTTATTCGCCGCGTTCCAGAGTTTTTTGTCGAGCTCGTTAAGAAAGATCTGTTCTTCAGTCGTATTAATTTTTGTCATACTGGTTTATGATACGTTGCAGGAGTTATAAACTCAAGAATCATGACCGGCGATTTCAGTTTTTGCGGGCGGGAAAGTATAGAGGGGCGAATAGAGCGGTGAGTTTCGACAGGATTGAGCAGATCGACAGGATTTTATTCACCGCGAAAGAACACATAGAACGCAACTAAAGTAACCGCGAACACATTTGGTTTTCTTGTACGAAATCCTGATGAATCCGGTAAATCCCGTCAAAAAACCACAAATGTGCACATTATTTTGCCCGTGTAATTTCGACGGCGACGCTGCGGGTAAAGCGGAGGGCGCCGAGTTTAGTGATGATAACGGTGCGGTTTGTACGCCGAAACCTAAAAAGCCGGCGTTTTTGTTATTAAATTCTGCGGTGCTGAATATCGGCATCACTTTTCTTTTGATACACGATTTTTTAACTGATAGCGTATTTTCCCGACCTGCAGGTCAGGAAGGATATTTTTTACGAATGGATAAAACCGGTTTTGATAATGAGCGCTATCTGGATGAGCAGAGCCGGTATATTATCGAGCGCGCAGAACAGTTTGAGAACAAGCTGTATCTCGAATTCGGCGGCAAACTGGTCTGCGACCATCATGCGGCGCGCGTGCTGCCGGGGTTTGATCCGCACGTGAAACTGCGCCTGCTGCAGCGCCTGAAAGAGCGCGCGGAACTGATCCTCTGTATTTATGCCGGCGACATCGAGCGCAAAAAAATACGCGCGGATTATGGCATTACATACGATGTGGATGTGCTGCGTCTGATTGACGATCTGCGCGATCACGGTCTCTCCATCGCCGGTGTTGTGATTACCCGCTTTAACAATCAGCCCGCCGCCATGCAGTTCCGCAACCGGCTGGAACGGCGCAGTGTACCGGTCTATGTGCACCAGGCTATCGACGGTTATCCGGCGGACGTAAGCCGGATTGTGAGTGAAGCGGGTTTCGGCACGAATCCGTATATTCAAACGGCCAAGCCGATTGTGGTGGTTTCAGCGCCGGGATCGAACAGCGGCAAGATGGCAACCTGTCTGAATCAGCTTTACCATGACTACCGGCGCGGCATCGAATCCGGTTATGCGAAGTTCGAGACGTTCCCGGTGTGGAATCTGCCGCTGAATCATCCGGTGAATGTGGCGTATGAAGCGGCCACGGCGGATCTGGCGGACGTGAATATGATTGATCCGTTTCATTTAGAGGCGTACGGCCAAACCGCGACGAATTACAACCGCGATATCGAGACATTTCCGCTGCTGAAACAGATTTTTGAAAAAATCACCGGCGCCGCCTGTGTTTATCAGTCGCCGACGGATATGGGCGTAAACCGCGCCGGCTGTGCGATTGTGAATGACGAGGTGGTGCGTGCGGCGGCGATTCAGGAAATTATCCGGCGCTGCTTCCGGTATCAATGCGAATACGCACTTGGCGCAACCGATCTGTCAACGGTGGCGCGCGTCGAAAAACTGATGCGGGACGCCGGCGTGGCGCTGGAAGACCGTGCGGTGGTGGTTCCGGCGCGCCGGGCGGCGGTGCGCGCTGAAACATCCGGCAAGGGCCGCGACGGCATTTTTTGCGGTGCGGCGCTGCAGCTGCCGGACGGGGAGATGGTCACCGGCTGTAATTCGCCGCTGCTGCACGCGGCCTCGGCGATGCTGCTGAATGCCGTGAAAATTCTCGCCGGTATGCCGGACGAAATGCTGCTGCTGAGTCCGGTGGTGATTGAATCGATCCGGCACTTGAAGCAGGATCTGCTCGCGGCGCGTTCGCCGAGCCTGGATCTGGAGGAGACGCTGATTGCGCTGAGCGTCAGTGCGGCGTCGAATCCGGCGGCGCAAATGTGTTTAGAAAAGGTGCCGGAGCTGCGCGGGTGCGAGGTGCATCTGTCGCACATGCCGTCGTCGGGCGATGAAGCCGGTTTGCGGCGGCTCGGCGTGAATGTGACGAGCGATCCGGAGTTTGCCGGACACCAGCTTTTTTTAACCGAAGCGTAATTTAACAGGATACGGGATACAGAATTCAGGAATCGCAAAAGAACGTAAAAAAGAAACCACGGATATCACGAATGAATACGGATTTTAAACTGCTCACGGATATCACGAATAAACACGAATCCAGCCCGTTTTCATTCGCGAAAATTCGTGATATTCGCGGGGAAAATTTTCCACCGGCCACTCGTCACTGAAAAACAAAATTTAACGAATAATAACACAGCATATTTAAGGAGTACTTAATGCCCAGACTCAGCGATATTGAAACGGTCATGATTATCGGCTCCGGGCCCATTATTATCGGCCAGGCCTGCGAATTTGACTACTCCGGCACACAGGCGTGCAAGGCACTGCGCGAGCTCGGCTACCGCATTGTGCTCGTCAACTCAAATCCGGCGACGATTATGACGGATCCGGGCATGGCGGACGTCACCTATATTGAACCGCTCAATGTGGATACGCTCGAAAAAATTATCGCGAAAGAGCGCCCCGATGCTCTGCTGCCGAATCTCGGCGGACAGTCCGCACTGAACCTTTCTATGGAACTGGCGAAACAGGGAGTGCTGGAACGGTACGGCGTCAAGGTGATCGGCGTGAATCTGGAAGCGATTGAGCGCGGAGAAGACCGGATCGAATTTAAGAAAATGATGGACAGGCTGGGCATCGAAATGGCGCGCAGCCGGGCGGTGTATACGGTAGAAGACGCGGAGGCGACGGCGGCGGAACTCGGCTATCCGGTGGTGATCCGTCCGGCGTACACGATGGGCGGAACCGGCGGCGGAATTGTTTACAACCTCGAAGAGCTGCGCGCGGTGGCGATGCGCGGCATTGCGGCGAGCCGCGTGAATCAGATTCTGGTGGAAGAGTGTATTCTCGGCTGGGAGGAGCTTGAGCTTGAAGTGGTGCGCGATGAAGAAAACCGGCTGATCACCGTCTGCTTCATCGAAAATATCGACCCGCTCGGCGTGCATACCGGCGACTCCTTCTGCTCCGCGCCGATGCTCACGATTTCTCAGGAGCTGCAGGACCGGCTGCAGAAAGCGGCGTACGCCATTGTTGAGTCCATCGGCGTGATCGGCGGAACCAATGTTCAGTTTGCGCACGATCCGGCAACCGGCCGCATTGTTGTTATCGAAATTAATCCGCGCACCTCGCGTTCGTCGGCGCTTGCTTCAAAAGCCACCGGATTTCCGATTGCGCTCGTTTCCGCCAAGCTCGCCGGCGGGCTGACGCTTAAAGATATTCCCTACTGGCGCGACGGTTCGCTCGACCGGTACACACCCTCCGGCGATTACATCGTGATTAAATTTGCGCGCTGGGCATTCGAAAAATTTAAAGGCGTCGAAGACCGGCTCGGCACGCAGATGCGCGCCGTCGGCGAAGTGATGAGCATCGGCAAAACCTATAAAGAGGCGATTCAGAAATCTATTCGCGGGCTTGAAAACGGCAACTACGGCTTCGGCTTTGTTAAAAACTTCCATGCGCTGTCGCTCGATGAACTGATGGTAAAACTCGCCTTCCCGACCAGCGAGCGCCAGTTTGTACTGTACGAAGCACTGCGCAAGGGCGCGACTGTGGAAGAGCTCCACAAGAAAACAGCGATCAAGCACTGGTTCCTTGAACAGATGAAAGAACTGGTGGAGCTGGAAGAAAAAATTCTCACCCATAAAGGCAGGAAACTGCCGGACGATCTGCTCGCCGCGGCAAAAAAAGACGGCTTTGCGGATGCCTACCTGGCTAAAATTCTCGGCGTGCCGGAGAAAGAGATCCGCGCGCAGCGCACCGCCGCCGGAATTGTGGAGGGCTGGCATGCGGTGCCGGTCAGCGGCGCCGATGCGGCCTATTATTACTCAAGTTACAACGCGCCGGACAGCGTTGAGGTTTCAACCAATCCGAAAAAAGTGATGATTCTCGGCGGCGGACCGAACCGCATCGGACAGGGAATTGAATTTGACTACTGCTGCGTACACGCCGCGCTGATGCTGCGCGAAATGGGATATGAAACCGTGATGGTGAACTGCAATCCGGAGACCGTTTCTACCGACTACGACACCTCCGACCGCCTCTACTTCGAACCGCTCACGGTGGAGGATGTGCTGCAGATTTATAATAAAGAAAAACCGCTCGGTGTGATCTGTCAGTTTGGCGGACAGACGCCGCTGAACATTGCGCGCCAGCTCGAGGAGGCCGGCGTGAACATTCTCGGCACACCGCCGGCAATTATTGATCTCGCCGAAGACCGCGACCAGTTCGACCGCGTCATGCGGAAACTGAAAATTCCGATGGCGGAGAGCGGCATGGCGGTTACGGTGGACGAAGCGGTGGAGATTGCGGGCCGCGTCGGTTATCCGCTCATGGTGCGCCCGTCGTATGTGCTCGGCGGACGCGGCATGGAGATTGTTTACGATGAACCGATGCTGCGCTCCTATATGGCCGCCGCACAGGGCGTTACGCCCGACCGCCCGATTCTCATCGATAAATATCTCGAAAACGCCATCGAAGCGGAAGCCGATGCCATCGCCGACGGCACTGATGCGTTTGTGCCGGCGGTCATGGAACACATTGAACAGGCCGGTATTCATTCCGGCGACTCCGCGTGCGTCATCCCGCCGGTCGGCATTCCCGCCAAACACATCGATACCATCTATGAATACACGCGCACCATCGCGCGGGAGATGGGCATTACCGGCTTGATGAACATTCAGTACGCAATTTGCCAGGACACCGTTTATGTGCTCGAAGCCAATCCGCGCGCATCGCGCACCGTGCCGCTCGTCTCGAAAGTCTGCGGACTCTCCATGGCGCGCATTGCCACCGGAATTATGCTCGGCAAAAAACTGAGCGACTTCACGCTGAGCCGCGGCACCGTGCCGTATTACGGCGTCAAAGAGGCGGTCTTGCCCTTTTCGATGTTTCCGGAAGTCGATCCGGTGCTCGGGCCGGAAATGCGTTCCACCGGCGAAGTGCTCGGCATGGCATCGTCGTTCGGGCTCGCGTTCTATAAAGCGGAAGAGGGTGCAAAAAGTATGCTGCCGATGAGCGGCAGTGTACTCTTTACCGTCTCGCCGCGCGACCGCTCCGAAAAACTCATTGAAGCCGCACGTATCCTGCAAACCACCGGATTTGGTCTGATCGCCACCGGCGGCACCGCCGCGTTCCTGAAAGAACACGGTGTTGAAGCGAAGAGCATTCTGAAAATGCACGAAGGCCGCCCGAACATTGTGGATGCCGTTAAAAACGGGGAGATTCAGCTTATCATCAACACGCCGTCCGGAAAACTGAGCGCCTATGATGACTCCTACATCCGGAAAGCAGCCATCAAACATTATGTGCCGTACATCACTACCGTGGCTGCGGCCTTCGCCGCCGCCGAGGGAATTGCCGCGCGCATCGCCGGCGAAGATCCTGTGCGCTCGCTGCAGGAATGGCACAGACTGTTAAACTATGATGCATAAGACGCAGTAAAAAGGCGTATACCGTGTGCAAGTGAAAACGGCAGGACTGTTTTTTCCTGGAATTCTCGGCGTATTTGTTTTCGGACTGATCATTAAAGAAGTGCCGGCGATGGCGGTGGTGCCGGATTGCTGGTCAACCCGGTTGCGTATCAACTGTTAAAAGTTTACCTACCGCAACTCGCTTTCCTGAACCGGATGGCGATCTGTCCGGGGATTGTTTTTATCGTTATGGCAATAATCACGCTGATTAAACCGGCGGCGCATCCTGGAAAAATTCAGGCAGAGAAAACCGTCGATCTTACGCCGTCCAAAGGTGCGCTCATCTCCGGCATTATTGTCGTGGCTGCAATACTCGCGCTGTACGCCTATTTTTGGTGAAAAATTTGGTAGGGCGGCTTCGATGAGGCCGCCGCGGACGCTTCATCGAAGCGTCCCTACCGCAGAAATCCCTGGACGTTCAGCCAGGTTCTTAGTCTGTTAGGCCAGTCGCGCGTACCGTCGATATCCTGCGCCATACCGCGTCCGTGCGAGCCTTTGCGATAGACGTGCAGCTCCGCCGGGATGTTGTGTTTTTTCAGTGCAAGGTAAAATGCAATGCTGTTTTCCGGCGGGACACCGGTATCTTCATCGGTATGAAATAAAAATGCCGGCGGTGTGGCGGCACTTACCTGTTTTTCGGTCGACATGCTTTGAATCGTTTCCGGCGAGGCATTTTCGCCGAGCAGGTTTTTCTGCGAACCTTTGTGAGTGAATGCTTCATCGAATGCGATCACCGGATAACACAGAATCATAAAATCGGGACGGCAGCTTGCGCGGTCAACCGGATCGGCGGCGGATGCGTCGCCGGAATCGAAATGCGTGCTGGCGGACGACGCAAGATGTCCGCCGGCGGAAAATCCCATAATGCCGATGCACTCCGGATCGATGCCGAGTTCCGCCGCCCGCGAACGGACGGTACGGATTGCGCGCTGTGCATCGAGCAAGGGAACGGGGTGCTGATAACCGCCGCGACTCATACGGTATTCAAGGACAATTCCAGTCACGCCGAACAGATTGAGCCAGTGTGCAATGTCCACGCCTTCGTGATTCATGGCCAGCATTTGATAGCCGCCGCCGGGGCAAATAATAACAGCGGCACCGGAGGAAACGGTGCGGGCACTCGGTCTGAAAATTGTAATTGCAGGCTGGTCGTCTGGCGCACTGCCTTTGGCGAACGGTGCGCCGTCTGGCCAGAGCAGTTCACGCACCGGGATTTTAATTGTATTGGCGCCGGGAAAAAGATTCATAACTAAAACTCCTGAAACAAAAATATTTAACAGGTTTATGCAACAAAGATAATGTAGCAGCGGAACAATGGAATAATGAAAATGTATTTTTCATTATTCTTTCATTCGCCGGCGCTTTCCGGTTCACTGCACGCCCGATGATAAGAAAACCGCAGCACAGTAAACCGGACAGTCGCGCCGTTGCCACCGGAATTATTGCCCGCTGGCTGGAAAACGAAAGTTTTCCGGACCGGCAGCTGGCAGAGGTGACATCCGGCCGCGCATTTATTACCGAACTGGTTTACGGCATTGTCCGGCGCAAAGTGACGCTGGAATATATCGAACAGAAATATGTCAGCCGCCGCCCCGAAAACTTTCCGCTCGCGGCGCTGCACACCGGAGTGTATCAGCTGTTGTTCATGGACAATGTGGAAGAGTTTGCCGCAATTCACGAAACGGTCAATGTGGTGAAAAACCGGCGCCACAAAGATGCTATGCGCGTGTCGCGTATGATTAACGCGGTGCTGCGCAACGTGCAGGACGAGCGCGAAGCGATTCTGAAAAACCTTGAACATCAGCCCGATTATATTCGCCTGTCACATCCCGAACAGCTCGTGCACCGCTGGACAAAACAGTATGGCGAGCGCAATGCGCGTCTGTTATGCGAATGGAATAACCTGCCGGCGGAAACCATTATCCGCGTTGAACCGGCGCGCATCACAGTACCCGAATTTACGCAGGAACTTGAGACTGCCAAAATCAAGGCGACGCTGCATCCGGCATCCGGCTTCGAAACATTTTTCACACTGCCGCGCGGCGTCGCCGTGCCGAACATGCCCGGCTACGCCCGGGGATGGTTCACCGTGCAGGATCCGGCGACAGCGGTTCCGGTGGAGCTGCTCGACCCGCAGCCCGGTGAAGTGATTCTCGACGCGTGCGCCGCACCCGGCGGTAAAACCGCGATGATCGCCGGATTAATGGAAGGCACGGGCGAACTCTACGCCATGGACGTGCATGATGACCGGCTCGATACATTAAAGGAGACGCTCACGCGCACCGGCTGGGATTTTGTGCAGATTGTGAAGGGCGACGCCGCTAAAGGATTTCCGGAAAAAAATAAACAGTTCGATGCTGTTCTGCTCGACGTGCCGTGCATGAACACCGGCGTACTGCGCCGGCGCGTTGATGCGCGCTGGCGCTTTACGCGCGAGCGGATTGAAACGATTAAGAGCACACAGCGCCGGATTCTCACCGCGATGTCAAAATTTGTGAAGCCCGGCGGGCGGATGGTTTACAGCACCTGCAGTCTTGAAGTGGAAGAGAACGAGGAGATGGTCAACAGCTGGGCGCGCGCCAATCCGGAGTTTCGCGTTACTAAAGCCAAACGCCTTTTCCCGCCGAAATCCGGCACCGACGGCGCCTATGCCGCCTTGCTCAAGCGGGGTGCTTAACCGCGGATAACGCTGATATAAAGCGGATATTTCAGCACGAAACAGACCAGATTTAAAAAATTCCGCCGGCGGATTTATTTTGTATTTGGAGGTTTCCCTCTATTCCGGGCCGGAGCGGAAGCGCGGCAGATTGGAAAGCTGCCAGTCGGGATGTTCGAGCGGACCGGTGAGGTCGAATTCAAGAATACGGAAGAGCGGCGAGGTTCCTTTTTTCAGCGCTTCAACGAACCAGCCGGCGACATTATACCAGTTGCGATCGTCGGCGGTTTGACGCAGCGGTTCGGCGCGCACGATGAAGTTGAGCCCGTTTTCCGGCGTCCATTGTCCCCGTCCGTTTGCACTGAAAAGCGTACCGCCGAGATACGCGTTCTCGCTGTGCAGAGCGCCGTTTCGCAGCGTGAAGTCGCCGGAGAGTGTGGTGAGTGTGAAAATATTGAAGAACGGAACGGTGGCCTGCATTAAACGCGCGAGTCCGCCGAACAGCGGCAGATCAGCAAGATGTCCGTCAATGATATCCACGTGACCGTAACCGGCGACACTGTCCCAGAATCCGGCGGCGGCATCGCCGGTCAAATTGATATGTCCGGAAAGATCGCCGTGTGTGCGCGGATGCACACCGGCCGTGAACGCCGGAATGAGCTGCCGGACATCCGCTTTGGCAACGCGCGCACTGGCGCGGTAGGGCAGGCGGCCGTCGGCGGCGAACAGATCAAAATCGGCAGAGCCGGCGATGGTGCCGTGATACGCCCCGGCGGAAACATTATGAAAGATGAGCTGCGTGCCGCGTCCTTCAACATCGCTGCGAAACGAATCAATTTTGAATTGTTCGTAATGAACGTCGTGCAACTGAACGCTTCCGGCGAATGCGTGATTGGTTTCAGCACCGAAATCAACAGTGCCGGATGCTTCAGCAGTCACGGCGCCGTTAAATGTAAAACAGTTCAGCGGCGTTTGCACATCCGGCGCGATAATCTGTGCAACGTCCGGCGGCGGGAAGCTGCTGACGGCATCAAAGTGCGCGATGTCGGCATTGAAATCAATGTCAATCATGCCGTTAAAGTATTCGGTATCGCGGGTAAGCTTTAGCGGGTCAAGGCGCACGGTATTGTTGGAGTAGAGCATGACCGTGTGCAGTGTTTCAACAGGAACGCCGGCGCAGCTGAAATTCCCGGCACTGATGGTGCCGGCGACAGTGAGCGAATTTGAAACGCCGGCGTGGGTGATTATCAGATCTGTAGTGATATTGTCATCTGTAACCGTAAAGCGGTTGATGAAATGACGCAGCTTCAGACTGGAGAGCGGACTGATCGCTGCCGGATGAAGTTTAGTGTGAACATGTGCTGCGAGCATCCGTGTTGCGGTGTTCATTGTGAACTGTCCGGATGCGATGCCGTTATTAATAGCGGCGGTGATGTTGGATGCGGAAAGCTGATCATCCTTGTACATCAGCTGCGCGGCGAGTGAATGAATAATCAGATCATCACGTCGTGCAGAAATCCGGCGGAGATCAGCAGACAGCGAATGAATGACCTCCGGTAGCGGTGCCGGTCCGGCGACTGCCGAAAAATCGAGATGGCCGAACAGCACGATTCCGGCAGTGTTCAGTTGGCTGCGCAGGTTGTCGGACAGCAGCGGCAGAAAATCCGGAGCGGAAATATCTGCATCCAGCGTGCCGGTGAGCTCTTCGGAAACCGTGTCGAATGTACCATGCAAACGGACGCCGGAGCCGTCGGTCTGCAGCAAATCGAGTTGCGAAACCGTCCACACCTGATTGCTGAAATTAAATGCGCCGGCGAATGTGCGGTAGCGGTGTTCATTCCAGACAAGCCGTTCGGCATTCAGCGCGGCGGTAAGTACGGATGTCTCGGGCTGCATGGTGTTGATATCGAACTCGACAAAAATCTGCGGCACGCGTTCAAATGCCAGGCGGCTCAGCGCATCGGCGGCAAGGGCGGTACTGCGCTGAAACCGGCGCGCAACGATTTTCGCGTCCGGCGGAATTTTTTCTTCCGTTATTTTGCTGCCGGAAAACGCTACGGTGCCGCCGGCGCGGAAATTTATGCCGCCCCACTGCGCTGCAGCGCGCCGGAGTGTAATGCGCCCCGGTTCATAATAGAGCGATGCTTCGAGCGTGGAGATGGTGTTGAACGGATTTTCCGGCGACAAAATTTCGTCCCACGCATACCCCGGCGATACGGTAACAGCTTTCGCTGAAATCTTCAGCCGCCACATCGTCCATGTACTCCAGTTGACCGGCCAGGTTGTAATATAAAGTTTACGTGTGCTGAGCATCGGCTTCACTTCGTCCGGCGAGCCGTAGAATCGTGCGTTTTCTAACAGCCAGCCGCGCCGGAGTGTAAGCCGGATAGAATCGAACTGCAGCGGCACGCCGGCGGAATTCAGCGCGCTGCGCACGCGGTCAACGGCAGATTCCGGCAGGCCGTTTACGCGCAGTGTGAAATAGAGCAGTGCGGCGATGAGCAATAGTGAAAAAACAAACAGGTGGCCAAGCCGGTAAAAAAACCGGCGGCATCGTTCGCAGCGCTGTTTAAATCTGCTCATGGTTAAAAACCGTACTGTTTAAACCCGGCGATGTCTGGAAAAAATTGAATCCAGTTTTTCGCTATTCCAAAAAAAAAGGACGGCAGCACCGTCCTTTTTTGTTTTCAATATGTACGCTGTTTATTCCTCTTCGCAGAGTTCAGCATATTCTTCGGCGGTCATCAGATTGTCAACGTCTTCTTCTTTACGCAGTTCAATCTTGAAAAGCCAGCCGTCTTCATACGGGCTGGAGTTGATTAGATCCGGAGAATCCTCAAGATCGCTGTTCACTTCAATAATGGTTCCGGCCACCGGGGCATAAATATCAGATGCGGCTTTAACGGATTCCACAACGGCAATTTCATCGCCGGCTTCAACTTCGCGGCTGATGTCCGGCAGCTCTACAAATGTGACATCAGAAAGCTGGTTCTGAGCGAAGTCGGTGATTCCAACAATCGCAACTCCCTCTTCCAGTTTGAGCCATTCATGCGTTTCCGCGTAATAAAGATCAGCAGGTGCCTGCATAATTTTTCTCCTTACAATTAAAAATCTGGAGGCGTGAAGCGGAATCGAACCGCTCTAGCAGGTTTTGCAGACCCGTGCCTAACCTCTCGGCCATCACGCCCTCATTTAAAGGTTCACCAATGTAATGAGCGGAAAAATTGTTTAAAGGAAAATTTCATAAAAAATTACATATCAAATTCAGCGCCGGAATTCCTCAACACGCTCACAGTGCTATAACTTGTACCGGAACAGCCGTATTTGAGAGACCGTACGGGGGTTGAGTAACGAATGCAAACGACAATTATAACATCAGCCCGGCAGCAATCATCGGCTGTTAAAATCGTGTAAAACCCGGTTTTGCTACAAACGCAATGGCGGCAAAACCTTACTCCCTGCCGAAAACGATGGTTCCGGTCAACACGTCAAATGAAGCAGTTATGCGGACTTTTGAACCGGATCGCTGTAAAGTCAGTCCGTTCTGGCATCCCGGGAGTAAATATCTATATCTCCGGAAAGCCCGATATTCAATTTCTATAAAAATTTTGGTTCAAGACAAGTTAATGGGTCGTTTTCTGAACATTTTTAACAGTATCTGATAGAGGTCTTCGTGATGATGATTCAATCGGAATTCACACTCTTTCAGATGGAGATAAAACGTTGATTTGTGAATCCCTCTAAACTTTGAAAGCCGGACCTTGGCCATACTCCAGAAGTTTTCAATACCGTTGATATGATTTCGTCCGGCAGCAAATTCATTCTTCCCATGATGAATCCTGTAATGCTTCCGGTAACCGAAATTTACCAGGCCATCGTAACTTTTAAATCCATCGGTATATATGATCGATTCTGCATCAACTTTCTGTTGTATAATAGGAAGTAACTCCTTTACAGAACAGTTCTTAACAATCTGAGTGTAGACCCGGTCTCTTCGTTTTATCGGTCCAAACACGATGGTTTTTCCTTTCGCGCCACGACCGCGAATTCCTCGTACACGCCGGGCACCGAAACAGCTTTCATCCAATTCGACTTCACCGCATTTAAACGGGCTGTCCAGTTCACAGCATTCAGCGATCCGCCGGCGTACCGCAGAAATAATCCGGTTGATTGTGTTACGACTCAGCCCGGCAAGAACAGCCATCTTCGATGCTTCAATATCCACCGAAAAGTAGCGGATAATACGCCGGAAATCATGCTCCGAAATCCGTGAATGGAAAATATATTTATTACTCATTTCAAGACAACATCTTAAGGGCTATGTCAACCCAGTTAACTTGTCTTGAACCTAAAATTAATCCGGATTCTTTATCTGAGTATCTTCGTTCATGGTGTGTGCTCTGCGGCGACATATTATGTGGACGCAAACCGTGCAAATGACTCCGGAAACGACCAGAGCTGGACAGTTGCTAAAAAAACAATTCAGGCGGCAATTGATGCAGCGGCGGCAGGCGATGAAATTATTATTACAAACGACACCTATGTGTTTGGTCCCACAGTGTGCTGGAGTGATGTATAACCAGCTCCGGAGGGCTGAATTATGGGACAGATAGTACACGGATGCGCCCGTACGACTGAGGCAGTGCGTCGAACAATACAACATCGTCAAGAGAGCCTGAATGTTCTGGCGCGCCGGCACGGTATTAACCCGAAAACCGTAGCGAAACGGCGACAGCGCACAACAGTACAGGATGCCCCGATGGGACCCAGACAACCCCGGTCAACGGTGCTGAGCAAGGAGGAAGAAGCCGCTTGCGTCGCTTTTCGGCAACACACGCTGCTTCCTCTCGATGATTGTCTTTACAGCCTGCAGACCGCCATACCTCATTTAACACGCTCCTCTCTGCATCGTTGCTGCCAACGTCATGGTATTCGCCGGCTGCCGGATACCAAAGATTCTCGGAGCAAACGGAAATTCAAAACCTGTCCGATCGGGTTTTTCCATATCGACATCGCCGAGGTCCGCACGGAAGAAGGCAGGTTATATATGTTTGTTGCCATTGACCGTACGTCAAAATTTACTGTTGTTCAGCTTCACGAAAAGGCAACGCGGCGAATTTCTGCCGACTTTCTTCAAGAGCTCATCCGGGCCGTTCCTTATACTATCTACACCGTATTAACGGATAACGGAACCCGGTTTACCTCTCCGGGTAACCGACGGTCTGCAACATCGGATATCAAGCAGGCGATAAATTCCGGAAGTCTTTTTCGCGCACATGCCTTTGAACTGGCTTGCCCCGAAACAATGTAGATCACCGGCTGACCAAACCCAACCATCCCTGGACCAACGGACAGGTTGAGCGGATGAACCGGACGTTGAAAAAGGCAACGGTGAAGCGGTATCACTATGGAACCCATGATCAGCTGAAAGAACACATACAGACCTTTTTGATGGCCTATCACTTTGCCAAACGGCTCAAAACATTACATGGTCTTACGCCATACGAATATATCTGCAACATCTGGACTTCTGATCCGGATCGGTTTAAGTTTGATCCGTTCCAGTACACTGTGGGACTAAACACACGCCGGATATCGCATTCTGCTGGAATTTATCCGGCAAATTAATGGAATGGAATAAGCATGCTTATCAATATGCTGTTCTGACCGCGCCAAGAACGTCACTTGATCGTATTACGGATGACTCTATAAAAATCCATTTTACCATAACTTTGGACGGATTAATGTCTCATCAAGCAACGGAACAGCAGTCTTTACAGCCTGCATTATTTCGGGCGGCAACGGACCCAGTGAAGCAAGCCGGATATTCTCCGTTAACTGCTCAGGGGTTTCGACGCCGGTTAAAATGCTGATCCTCTCGCCAAACCCAAGCAGATAACGCATGCACAGCTCTTTCAACGGGATTCCAAAAACCTCTAATTTCCGGCGATATGGTGCGAGTCCGGGTATAATTTTATCTTCCGGCATTAACAGCATGCCTTGCAGATAGACACTGCGGATGAATGTATGATGAATACGCTGTTCGATCCAGGCATCAAAACGATGATCAACCGGATTACACGGAATCTGAACGAGAGGAATGTTTAACGCTTGGTCACGGTATATGACACTGTCTAATGAAATGCCGGCATTTTGAATGAATCCCTGTGCGATCATAGATTGCAATATCGGCAATGCATGAATATCAGTTTCCCGATGCAATAATGCCGCCGGCAGTATTTCCAGACGAAGGCGCTTAAGTGAGGTTACTAATGAAGTTTTTATAAATTTTTCAGGATCGATATCGGCAGGCAGCGGCGGAATTTTGCTGACAATGAGAATTTTATTGCTGATTCCGAGTTCTGCGCATGCACGTCCCAGCACATCTTCACTGTCGCCGTAGGCCGCGGCAGTGTCAAAGGCGGTGATGCCCGAATCAACTGCAATTCTGAGTATCTGTTTAACGGTATCAAACGAAGGTTTGCCATGAATATTGGCGATGCCGTAATTCATACCGAATTGAACAGTGCCAAGCATGAGTTTTGAATAGTTCATAAAACGTCCTATTTAGCAGTATAACCGCCGTCAACTGCGAGATTAATCCCTGTAATATATTTTGATGCCTCGGATGCCAGAAAAACTACAGGGCCTTTTAAATCATCTGTTCCGGCCAGTCGTCCCAGAAACGTGTTTGCACTGTAATTTTCAACAAATCGTTGCGAATGATCTTCTGTTTGAAATCCGCCGGGACTCAGGCAGTTGACACGAATTCCGAACGGCCCAAGCACGCTGGCGGCAAAGCGGGTGAAGTTGACCAAGCCGCCTTTTTCATAAAAATAAGCAGGGGATGGCCATGTCTCACCTGAATACATATCGGTTCCGGCATAATTTGTATAATTTATGCCGCGCATCCCCAGATATGATCCAATGTTGATGATGGATCCTGCCCGCTGCTGTTTCATATTTTCTGCCACCAGTCTGGTTAAACAAAACAGGGCGGATGCATTAACCCGCAAGCTGGCATCAAAATCATCCATAGGTAAATTCCACGCTGTACATGCAGACCGGGAGACCGCATTGTTCACTAGGATATCGATTTTATTAAATCTGGATAGTACTGCCGCGACTGTACTGTGAATGGATTCCTCGTCAGTAAGATCCAGTTCGAAACAGGTGACGTTGGCATAACCGGATGCTACAGAATGCAGGCTTTCCAGATTCCTCGAAGCAATACATGTACTTGCACCGGCTTCTGCCAGCGCTTCGAAAATCTGCCGGCCATATAATCCTGCGCCGCCGGTCACCAGCGCAACTTTTCCTTTAAGCGAAAACGTATTGAGAAATTGCATACATACTCCTTTAACAGAACTGAGTTTTAACTGACGATAAAATTAATTCAATAAATATTTCTAAAATTTTAGAAATTATAATGTGTTTTAAACTTTTCTTTGCCCGGGCGGAGTAAAACAGCTTGTTACTTTTAAACAAAGCAGAAATGCGCAATGAAGGCCCTTTGCGGTGTGTGAGGTTAACAATAAAGCAATGCTGCGGGAAAAGCAAATCGATCCCCCGGTCTGTATAACAGCGCGTAACCGGCAAAAGAGGGATATTGCAGTTTTGCAATTTACAGATGGCTCAAAATAAATGTTGACAAAATTTTGGAAGCCGACAGAATAGTTTCTAAAATTTTAGAAATTATATTTTCAGAGGATGACTGTCCGAGGTGCGGACAGCAAAAAAGCAGGAACAAACCGGGCTGAAATCAGCCGCGGAACAACAGGAGAGGTCAATGAAAAGTACAATAGGAAAATGGATGACAGGTCTGATAATGGCAGTTTTTTGCGGATATTCGGTGTTCGCCGGAGTTACTCCCTGGGAACTGAATGGTATAACCTGGACGAATTATTACCGGGCGGATACGGATGGTTTGCCTACTGAAGCGGATCCGGTATGGATCTCAGAATATGCAACCGGCACTCATTATTTGACGAATAATTCCGTCCGTATTGAAACAGAGCCCGGCCAGCAGCGTTCTTTCAGAACGGTTTCCGGGTGGGATTTAACACAGGATATGATAGTAGAAGCTACATTCCGCGTAATCAGCCAGACCGAACAAGCCAACAATGGCGCCGGTTCGATTGTATATGGAAACGGATCATTTTATGGAACTGTGCTTATCGGTACAGACTTGATAACGGGAGCAGCGAAAGGGGTACATGATTTTACTGACTGGACCACTGTGCGATTGGTTTTTGAAGGAATGGATGATATAGCTACCGCCACAGTAAAAGTGTATATTGATAACAACCCTGTCGCGGTGGCTACAAATTCAAAGTGGACAGAGTCAGGGGCCATAAATTTTCTCCGGTTTGGAGATCCTAATGGAAACGCAACCACAACGGACGGTGTGATGGAGTGGCAGTCGGTCCGCTGGGCGGCAATTCCCGAGCCGGGGACAGTTACACTGTTTTTATTTTCATCCGGGATGCTGTATGCTGTTCGCAAATTAAAATCTAAATAAAACACAGAACCCGGGTGTTAGAAACATCCGGGTTTTTGCGCCGGGATTTCATCCATCAAACGGAGAGAACAAATGGGAACAAAGAGAAAATTATGGCTTACCGGAGTTTGGGTTGCGGGTTTTTGCATTGCCGTTTCCGGCGCAAAGCTGCCGTTAACGACGAACGGGATCGATTGGGGTACAAATTATTACAATCCGGATAAACGTTCCGGCGTTGAATATGACGGGCTGCCGATGTCTGCTTCACCGGCGTGGGTTTCGGGCTATAATACCGGATCATACAGTCTGGAAGACAATTATTTGCGGATCGTCACAAAAAGCAGCCGGAGCGAAGAGGCGGAAACGCGCCAGACATTCAGCATAACAGCAGGGTGGAATTTAACAGATGATGCTGTAGTTGAAGCAACTCTGCGTGTGGTGGAGAATATTGATGGACTTCCCGCAGCCGGTGCGCAGCAGATTTGTTACGGAAACCTGGAAATTCGTTCCTTTATTGGATTTACTAAGGATGGAATCCGCACCAGCGGCGGAACGTATTATCAGCATGATATGACGGAATGGACGACGGTCCGGCTCGTGTTTGAAAATATAAAAAACCCTGCGCTGGCCGCGGTGAATGTATATGTTAACGGTGGAACTGAGCCGGTGTTAATTAACAAAACCTGGTATCCGAGTTCAGCCGCATTGAATGTGCTGCGCATTGGAGATATGAATGCGGTCAGCGGCGGCACAGTGGACTGGGAATCAATTCGCTGGAAGTGCAATGCGGCATCTGACGGCGTATCTGGTGGAATGGTGGTACAGCTCGTCGAAAAAAAAATGCATGCAGCCGTGAAGCCGGCGGATCGTGCGGATCGCGACTGGTGGATACCGCGTCATGAAGAAAAGCTGGCAGAGATAAAATCTCGGGATGTTGATCTGGTTTTTATCGGTGACTCAATTACGCAGGGTTGGGAAAATGCCGGCAAACCGGTGTGGGATGAATATTTTGCGCCGCGCAATGCAGTAAATCTTGGATTCGGCGGTGATCGCACCGAGCAGGTGTTGTGGCGGATCGATCACGGCGAGCTGGATGGAATCAATCCGAAAGCCGTGATGATTATGATCGGCACAAATAATTCCGGTAGAGATTCGGCAGAAGAAATTGCCGACGGAATTAAAGCGATTGTAACGCGCATCCGCCACAAACTGCCGAAGACAAAAACTCTGGTTCTCGCAATTTTCCCGCGTGGCGATGCGGCGCAACGTGCGGATACAGCGAACGATGCAACCTATAATGATCAGTGGGCCAAAAATGATCAAACCAGCGAGATCGTTTCGACAATCGCCAATAACAAAAATATATTTTTTCTCAATATCAACCAGGCATTTCTCGACGCTGATGGCGTTTTGCGCCGCAGTGTGATGCCGGATCTGCTGCATCTGAACGCATCCAGCTACCGCATCTGGGCCGAGCAGGTTGAACCAATGATCAGCCAGCTGATGGCGGAATAAATTTTTGATGTATTGGCGCGTGGGCTTTCTGCAGCCGGCAATTACTTTGATACTGCCGGACGCTGACGCCGGTGAGTTTTTAAACAGGTGCGCCAAGCGGATGGGCTGCGGCCGGTTTGTGTCGCTGCTTTTTCACCCTGATGGTCTGTTTCGGATTTTTCCAATACGGTCAATAGCAAACAGTATTCATAGCAGGATTGGCGGAGGCCGGAAAAACTTCTTTACCGGCCGGTTGAGGTTGCAACCTGGAAAAAGTCTGGGTGTTGGGATGTTGAGCGGATTGTCAGTACATGGTCAACACCATTCCCGCAAGAGACAGAATTTGGAAACCGCCGAAGAACTGTTTACTCAGAGAATGGTGGCATGACTCAAAAAGCTTCATGCGGACATTTGCTTTTATAATCTACCTAACTTCGCAATTTACACATTGCCAAAAATAAACGTTGACAAAATTCTGAAAGTCGATAGAAATAGTTTCTGAAATTTTAGAAATTATATTTTTAGAAGATGACTGTCTGAGGTGCGGACAGCAAAAAAGCAGGAACAAACCGGGCTGCAATTAGCAGCGGAACAAAAGGAGAGGTCAATGAGAAATACAGCAGGAAAATGGATGACAGGTCTGATAACGATAGTTTTTTACGGATATTCGGCATTCGCCGGAGTTGTTCCCTGGGAACTGAATGGCATTACCTGGACGAATTATTACCGGGCGGATACGGACGGCTTGCCTACTGCAGCGAATCCGGTATGGATCCAAGAATACGCAACCGGCACTCATTATTTGACGAATAACAATGCCATCCGTATCGAAACGACATCCGGCCAGCAGCGTTCTTTCAGAACGGTCTCCGGTTGGGATTTAACACAGGATATGACGGTTGAAGCTACGTTCCGTGTAATCAGCATGACCGCGCAAGCCAACAATGGCGCCGGTGCAATTGTATATGGGAACGGATCGTTTTACGGAACCGTGCTTATCGGCACAAACCAGATAACAGGAACAGCTAAGGGAGTCCATGATTTTACAGACTGGACCACTGTGCGACTGGTTTTTGAAGGAATGGACAGTCAAGCCACCGCCACAGTTAAAGTGTATATTAATAATAATCCCGATGCAGTGGTTACAAATTCAATCTGGACGACCGGAACGAGTATAAATTTTCTCCGGTTTGGAGATCCTAATGCAAGCGCAACCACAACGGACGGTGTGATGGAGTGGCAGTCGGTCCGCTGGACGGCGGGCGCTATTGCTCCGGTTCCTGAGCCGGGCACCGTTACACTGTTTTTATTTTCGTCCGGAATGCTGTATGCTGCCCGCAAATTAAAATCCAGATAAAACAGGAAACCCGGATGTTTGAAACATCCGGGTTTTGCGCCGGAATTTCAGCAATCGAACGGAGTAAACAAATGGGAACAAAAAGAAAATTATGGATAACAGGAGTTTGGGTTACGGTTGTTTGCATGGCCGTCTCCGGCGCAAAGCTGCCGTTAACGACAAACGGGATTGACTGGGGCACAAACTATTACAATCCGGATAAACGGTCCGGCGGCGCCGAATATGACGGGCTGCCGGTGTCTGCCTCACCGGCGTGGATTTCTGCCTATAATACCGGATCATACAGCCTTGAAGAAAATTATTTGCGGATCGTCACAAAAAGTAATCGGGGCGGAGAGGCGGAAACGCGCCAGATATTCAGCATAACGACAGGGTGGGATTTAACAGATGATGCTGTGGTTGAAGCAACCCTGCGTGTAGTAGAAAATATTAAAGGGCTTCCCGCTGCCGGTGCGCAGCAGATTTGTTACGGCAATCCGGAAATCCGTTCTTTTATCGGATTTACTAAAGATGGCATTCGCACCAGCGCCGGAACATATTATCGGCATGATATGACGAAATGGACAACGGTTCGCCTGATGTTTAAAAATATGAAAAATCCGGCGTTAGCAGAAGTTGAGATTTTCGTTAACGGAGGAACGGAACCTGTATTGATAAACAGAACCTGGTATCCAACCAGCACTCAGGTGTTAAATTCATTGCGTTTCGGCGATATGAATGCGCCCAGCGGCGGCACAGTGGACTGGGAATCGATTCGCTGGAGGTGTAACGCTGCATCTGACCGCGCATCTGCCGGAATGGAGGTAACGGCTTCTGCGGGGGAGCCTTATATCCCGTGCTCTGAAAAAGCGCGGAATGGCTGGGGGCTGCTTTTTAATGAAGATGGTGATTTTTCAATCACAGATCCCGATCCGGAAATTGCGGCCGAATATATCCGGAATATGCTGAAACAGCTTGCCGGGACACCGGTGAAGACTGTGATGCACAGTATCGGCGCCGCATCAGATATTCTGTATTATCCATCAGAATACTGAAGTTACTGGGGCTGGCGCAAACTTCCGAAGTATGAAGATCATGCTGTTTGGGGGCCGCGCATCAGAGCCGGGCGGGGTATCGGTGAAGCCGGTGCAGATATGCTGATGGTTGCGGCAGAAACGGTCACAGAGATGGGATTATATTTTGTTCCATCTGTACGGATGAATGATTCGCATTTTGTATCGGATCCGCTGAATTATCCGTTGACTGGAAAATTCTGGATGGAAAATCAGGATAAAACCATCGGAACATCGCCGGTTGCCGGATATGATTACAGCGCGCTGTTGAATTTTCTGCATGAAGAAGTGCGCACGTACCGGATGAGAATTATCACCGAAGTGATTAACCGGTACGCCGCTAAAATGGACGGATTGGAGCTCGACTTTAATCGGGTTCAGATATTTTTTCCGGCGGGAAAAGCGGAAGAGGGGATGCCGGTAATGACGGATCTGGTTCGTGAAATCCGTACGAAACTTGATCAAAAAGGCGAAGAAACCGGAAAAAATTATGCGCTGTTTGTTCGCATTCCGCCGGCGCTCAAAAACTGCCGGTGGTCCGGACTGGATATTGAAACCTGGGCTAAAGAAAAACTGGTGGATGTGGTTATTCCTTCTCAGTTAATGACGATTGCCCACGATATGCCGGTTAAAGAATTCGTTGATCTCTGTTCATCGCATGGCGTTTCCGTATTTCCAACTATTTATGAACGGACGCAATATAATGCGCCGATGAGCGGTGAAATCCCGTCGGAAATTATTGGTAAAGATTTTGCACGGATTGTTACTCCGGCACAGGCGGCGGGTGTAATCATGAATGCCTGTACTGCCGGCGCCGCCGGATTTCAGTTGTATAATTTTGATATGCCGTTGCGATCAGATGATATTGAAATTATGGATTATGCAAATGATCCGCAGTTGATTTGTGATCGTGCCTATATGGTTACCGCCGGATATTTTATGGATCATGAAGATAATTATCAATACCGCAAACAGCTCCCGCTTCCGATAACTTCAGAGGAAAGCCACTCTGTTGTTATGGTTATCGGAGAAAATCTTTCTGATCCGGAAACGAAAGAGGCGGTCACCCGCACACTGCGCTTCGGATTTTCTAAGGTGTTAGCACCGGATACGAAAGTGAAAATTTCTATTAACGGTGAAACGGTTTATGATGGCATGGCAAAACCGGTGCTCGTGCCGGTAAGCGGAGCCAGCCGCGGTGCAAAATCATATCTCTATGTTTCTCTTGATAAAACTGTTCCGTTTCAACAGGGAGATAATACGTTATTATTTGCAATAACCAGTAAAGAGAATACAGCATTCGATCTGGTCGAAGCACAGCTTTACATCGCGCGCGGAAAATAAACTGTAACAGCACCGTAGTTGCCTGCCGGCTATAATGAAAATGAAATTTTATCAGACAGGAATTTCTGTTTTTTTTATAATTCTATCCTTGACGCTACATGGTGTTGCGGGGCTTTCATTTTTTGCAGGGGTGTCGCCGCCTGCACCGGTCGCCGGTTTTCTAAACGATGATATTAATCCAGCATCTGGTACGGTGTTACTATGGGGCGGAACAGGCAGTGCGGCGATGGATTATTCCCGGCGCAGTATCGCACTCGATTTCGGCGGTGTTCGACCTGTCAAATCGGTCAAACTGCGCGACAGCGATAATACATCGCGTGTAACCGCGACAGATTATTCGCTCTGGTACAGTTCCGATAATACCAATTACACCGCAATCACCGGCTGGTATTTGACCGAGGAATTTCTGGATGGACGGCTGGTGCACACATTCACCGGTTTTGATGTGAATGCCCGCTACATAAAAATCAACACCGGAGTTGACACGAAAGCAGGCTATACGTTTATTCTTCAAAAACTGCAGGAAGATGTCTGGTCGTTTCCGCTCAAGATTTCTGATTTCGGAATTACACTGCATTCCGACGGAGATCGCCTGTTTCCGGTTTCAGCCAATAAAACAGGGATACCGGCTGCTGATGCTGAAGTTATTGTCCGTTCCGAAATGGAAGAAATTTTCACCGCCGGATTCAAAACATTAAAAATGGGCATCGGCACCGACGTACTGAACTGGAATTCAAGCACGGGAAGTTCACGCGCCTGGCGATTAGATGATCCAGATTGGCCGCTGTCGCCGGAGACTTGGACCAAGTATGCTGTTTTGCACGGAACAGCGCAAACCGCGCAGAGTTTTTTTGATCACAACATGGATCCAATCCGGATTGCGGCTGAACAGGCCCGGAAAAATGGAATGCGGTTTTTTCTTTCCTGGCGCATCGCAGACACACATTTTACCGCAGATCCAGCGAATCATCCATTAACAGAAAAATTCTATATGGAACATGAATTCGGTTCGAATTCATCTCTGTCTGTCGCCATTAAGCACAGCGGCAGTTCTCCAGTTCCCGGGTATTCTCCACGCTTTAATACCCTGATGAATTTTGACCTGGAGCACGTCCGCACTCACCGGTTGAATATAATTTGCGAAGCGCTGGATCGATATCACGATACCATTGACGGATTTGAACTGGAATTCACCCGGTCGGTAGCATTGTTTCCATTGGGCACAGGCGCGGAAAAAACAGAGCTGGTAACAGAATTCCTTCAGGATGTGCGTGAGTATATCAATGATATGCAGAGTTCATCAAATAAACTATGGTTTGGCTTGCGTGTCCCGTGGGACCAGTCCTTGGCTTTTTCACAGGGGCTTGATGTTGAAAAACAAATTCGTGACCGGCGCATTGATTATATTGTGTCTTCAATGATCATGTCAATTTCGCACGATATGGATATCCGGAACTGGATTGCGATCGGACAGCCGAATCACACTGCGGATCCGGGTGTTGCATTTTATGCCGGACTGCCCGCCCGGAAGCCGAACGGCTGGACATTCCCGCGGACATTTATAAATCCGGATTCATATACTGTCGGACAAATTGCTGAAAATGCTCAATTACTCGGCGCTGCGTTAGGCTTTTTCGATATGGGAGTTGAAGGAATTGAACTCTACAACTTTGCCGGCAGCGTCGCGAGCGCGGCAGGGCGAACCAGACTGAAGCAATTAACAGATATATTAACAAAAAATGTGAATGTTTCATCCCATGAAAAAATCATGGCAGTTACTCCTGTGTATGCTGTTGGATATGAAGGACGTTTAGAATATGCAAAAAAACTGCCGGCGGAATTCCGGTCCAACGGATCGCTGTGGATCAATTCGGCGGATGGGAAACTGGTTAAATCGGAAACTGATTTTCATGAATTCCGGTTGTTTGTTATTGGCAGGGAAACGATGGGCGCGGACGAAGTGTGGTTTTTACGGCTGGGTGTGCGGCTGGCGGCAGATCAAGATACGGATGATCTTAGTTTTAAAATTATATTGAATGATTCTGATGTGCTGTTAGACGGTACACCGCCTCATATTGTTGAGATGGCAACGCGGCTTGCGGCTCCGGCGCCGACACATTACATGGTTATACCCGTGCCGCGTGATTTCCTGTTGAAAAATTCAGATTTTAATAAATTGACCATTCTGCGAAATACATCCGTACAAACCATCGGCGATGTTCGTGTGCAGGAAATTCAGCTCGGAACATTTTTGCACTAACGATAATGGCGATAATTTTATTCGCGTAAATTAGAAGCGGTTTAATTTTTGTTGTAACCGCAAAAGAACACAAGGAACGCAAAATTTTCGTGAGTTTTTGTGTTTTTCGTGGCCATGGCTTTTCTTAGTTTATTCTAATGTTCACGAACGATTGAAAAACATCCGTTTATATCTGTGTTATCCGCGGTGAAAAAATTTCAACCACGAAATACACGAATAACACGAAAAAAAGACCGATGATATAAACGGATGATTTTTTGTAGGCCGGCTGACTCAGCCGGCGCGCCGCGTGAGGTCACGCGGCCTACATCAATCGGATTTATTCACGCAGAGGAACGAAGATTTTAAAATCACTAATTCACACGGATCAATACTGATTTTTTCGTGTATTTCGTGGTTAATCGTTCTTTATTTGGATGGAAAAACGATGCGTGGAGACAATACTGTTTTATCGCCAGTGCGGTTTGTCGTAATTCGGCGCAACAGCAGCTTCCCGAGTTTTTCTCCGAATTCGTACAACGAAATATTCCAGTCGATTACCGTGCAGTCATCTGCAGAGGTTAATTTACAATTAATACCGCGGATACTGATGGGATAAACCCGTTTTGTCTCTTTTAACTGTTTTATTTTTTTCAGCACCGTATCCGTAATATGCATGGATGCAATAATGCAGCACCGGCCTTTTTGCTGGCAAAGATATTCTTTTACTGTATGTTCAATTACCTTGGTATCCAGCGGAACAAACTGCTCGGTAACACTGAAAAGATTCCGTTGCGCGGCGTGCAGTTTTTTCTTAAAGCCGTCCATGAATAACTGATCTCCCGGCGCAATCCGGTTTTGTATCATCAGCAGAACCGGAGCATCATGCTGCTTAAGAACGCATTCCGCCGCCAAGGCTCCCTGCTGAATTGAATCAGCGTCAATCCACGGCAGTTTGACTGTCGGAAAAGGGTGCCCGAGGACAATGGCTGGCAATCCGGATTCACTGACCAGCCGCTGCAGTTTTAACGGTGCGCGCACCAGCACCAGCGCCTGTCCGGCATTGTCTTTTATAATCTCATTGATTTCTTTTCCGCCGCCGCCGCCTTCGGCATCGTTCTCATAATAAGTAAAAATAATTTCCGCTGTCGGAAAAACTGATTGCACCCCGAGAATCATATCCGTCAGCAATTCCGGCATAATTCCAGTGCCTGTGCCGGGCATCATAAAATTAATTTTTGCCGCCGGCGAGGCGGAGAGCCGCTGAAAATCGGCGATAAATGTGCCGGCGCGCGGGCGGCGCTGTATCAGCCGGCGCTGCACCAGCAGACGCATCGCCAGATTTGCGCAGGACGTGCTTACACCGTATTCTTTGGCAATGGCTTTGGTCTTTTTAACCGGTGTTCCGGGCGCCGGTTTTTTTATCCGGATTTTCTGTTCAATCCGGTTGGCAAGCTCAATTGCGGTTTCGCTGATGGGTACTTTTTTATACATCATTTAAATATATCTTTTAATTCAAAGATTTTCAATAAAAATAGAGTAACTCAATACAATAAAAATTTCTATTTTTTTAGAAATAATGTTGACGATCACATTTATTCCTTATTATAAGTATAAACGAACAATGAGGCATATCGCTGATTTAATGTATGTGCGAAATAAAAAAACAATAAGGACAGGACGATGAAATTTAAACTTTGGTCGGCAGCGCCGACACCGTTTACAGAAAATTTACAACTTGATCTGCCGGCGGTAGACCGGATGATGAATCATCATGCCGCATTGCATGTCGACGGCGTAATGTTAGGCGGAACATGCGGCGAAGGGCCGTGGATGCCGGTGGAAGATCTTGAACAGTTAGTGACACGTGCATCGGCTCATACGGCCGGCCGATTCAAAATCGCGGCGCAAATAACGGATAATTCTGCGGAGCGGATGCTACATCACATTGAACGCATGGCCGACGCCGGTGCAGATTATGCGGTGATTGCCGCGCCGTATTTTATGATGAACCCGACGCCGGAACGCATTTTAAATGTGTACCGCGAAACGATTGAAAAAAGTGTATTGCCGGTGGTTTGTTATGATCGCGGCGCCGGTGACCGGTATCAGCTGACGGTTGAGCAGCTGCCGGAGCTGTTCGCATTAAAAAATATGGGAATGATTAAAGACAGTTCCTGTAATGCGGAACGCGCAGCGGCACGGCACGCCGCGCAGCAAAACCGTCCGGATGTGGCGGTACTGTGCGGTGATGAATTTGGAATGGCGGATGCGGTGATTGGCGACATGAACGGCGGATTCCTCGGCGGCGCGATTTTTAACGCGCTGCAGGCCTGGTCGATTCTGGAGGATATAGAAGCCGGAAATCCGGATCGTGCGCAGGCAACTCAGAAACGCATGAATGATTTTATGTTCGTCGTGTACGGCGGCCCATCCATCAGTGCCTGGCTGACCGGGCTGAAGTATTTTCTTGTGCGGCTCGGTATTTTTTCCACCACGGCATCGTACCTCGAATATCCGCTGGCTGCTGATGTCCGGGCAGAAATTGATCTGCTGTTCGACGGGACGCAGCGGGAAGAGTTGATTGAGCCGTTACTGGCCGGAAAAAAATAACGATGAGCCTGCTGCCGTATACAGACACAAAACCGCAAGGTGCCGCCGATTTTTATTTCGCGATTAATGCGACGTTCCGGTTCATGTTGCGCCGGTTCGGCGATGCGGGATTTACGGAATGGCTGACGGCGCTGGGCAAAGAATATTTTGCGCCGGCAAATGTATTATGGAAAAACGGCGGACTGCCGGCGGTGGCGCAGTATTGGCGCGATTTTTTTGCGGCCGAACCGGGTTCGGACGTTGATGTGTGCGAAAGCGGCGATGCGGTGGAAATTCATGTAAAAAAATGTCCGGCGATTTCACATCTGAAAAAATCACATCGTGAGATTGTGCCGGAATACTGCCGGCATTGCGCGATTCTCGGCAAAGCGCGCGCAGAATCTGCCGGGTTGTCGATGCAGCTCACCGGCGGGAACGGCAGTTGTTTTCACCGCTACGGTGCGGCCGGAAAATTCCGGCAGAACATGTCCGATGTTGCGGAGGTGCGGTAATGATCGGGTGCTACGATTTTTGCGGACATTACGACTGGACGTTTCACTGGATTGCGGAACAGGGCGGGAAAGAACTGCTGTATCAATACTGGGATGAAGCCATCCGGTGCGATTCTCAGAAACATGCCGCTGATTTAATTCTCTCAAAAGGCGTTGCCGGAATGGAAGAATACTGGGGGCACACGCTGAGTGAAGAGGCGCCGGACGGTGGCTACAGCGCCGGTGCAGTTGGCGATCGATTTTGGCTGGAAATGACGGATTGTCCGTCGCGCGGATTTCTTTTGCGCAACGGAATCGATTTTTCCGGCGATTATTGTGACCATTGCATCGGTTGGGGCGGCCCGTTAATGCGGGATGCTGGCTTTACCGTCAACCATGCACATAACCACGGCGGACAATGTTTCTGGGAATATCTGCCGGCAGACAATATCGGCAAATCCGAACCGGCGATTGAAGCGTCAAAAGCGGAACTCATGCGCCGGTGGACGGAAGAAAAACTGCCGGTGGATTATTTCGAGCATGCCAATGACGCCCGGAATAAAATTATAAAATGAAGCGGATGATCAGGGGAGTGGTGTTCATGTGTTGTATGGGAATCAGCAGTGCGGCGGAGCTGTATCTGGATTTACAAAAACTGCCGGACTTTCCTGCGCCGGGAGTCGCCGGCCCGTTCGCCGGCATGTTAGGTGAAACGTTAGTGTTTGCCGGTGGCGCAAATTTTCCGGTGAGTCCCGGTGAAGATTTACTCACAGTGCCGAAAGTGTGGCATCCGGATATTCACACGCTTTGTACGGTCACCGGAAAACGGTGGCGCAGTGAATTTCATTTGGACCGGCCGGTGGCGTACGGTGCATCTGTCACAACGCCGTACGGCATTGTTTGCATGGGTGGCGAAGATGAATCCACCGTATTTAAAGAATGCTTTTTGCTGCGTGAAGAAAACGGACGCTTTATTCAAGTCCCGCTGCCCGATCTGCCGGCGCCCTGTGCGTATGGCGCGGCGGCGGTGATTGATAATAAAATTTATCTGGCCGGCGGACAGAGCAGAAAAGGGCTGGATAGCGCGTTGTACAATTTCTGGATGCTGGACATATCATTACTAAACACCGGCGACGCAGATTTTTGCTGGCAGGAACTGCCGGCGTGGCCGGGACCGGCGCGTACACTGAATCTGACACTGGCACAGAACAACAAAATTTATGTGATCAGTGGACGAAGCGGTGCGATTGATGCCGCAGTTCCGGGCAGCGATATCCTGCAGGATGTGTACGAATTTAATCCCGATGGCAGTGAATGGCGCCGGTGCGCAGATATTCCTCAGGCCGTGTATGCCGGCACCGGCGCGGCGATCGACGGTGAAAAACTTTTAATTCTCACCGGTATCGACAAAGCGACTGCGACACGGCCCGCCGGTAGCGGAAATTCAGGATTTTCGCCGCGCGCGTGGATTTATGGTGCCATTGCCGATGCATGGAACGAAATCACACCGGCGCAGGATAATCAGATTGTAACTCCGGCAATTAAATATAACGGAAACATTTATTTGATCTCCGGCGAAAACGGCCCGCGCCGGCGCAGTTTGAGTTCATGGTGTATCACGCCGGTAGAAAAATAAGGAGGAGTATTTATGTTAAAAATAATTTTAGTCTGGTCTGCATTTTTAACTTCAGCATTCGCAACGTCTTTTGAGGAACTGCGCCCGCTGGCGGTTGAAACGCTGCGGCACGAATTATCTAACACCGACGAACAAATTCGAATGAAAGCCGCCACCGCACTGCTTCAGCTCGGATATATCGACGGGCTGGAAGAATACGCGGATAAAATGGAACAATTAACACCGTTAACTGAACCGCTGGTTTCATCTGATCGTGCATATTACATTCCGCTATTGACCGATTCCTCAGCAGACGTGCGCATTGCTGCGGCCGAATCGCTGCTGCGGCTGGAGCGCCAGCACACCGGACGGCTGGGTTTCATCGACTGGCTGGTGCTGGGCGGATATTTTCTCTCGCTGATTTTAATCGGCGCCTATTACGCCCGCAAAGCTCAGACCGCCGATGATTATCTGCTCGGCGGACGCAACATGAAAGCGTGGATGGTGGGGCTGTCTCTCTTCGCCGCACTGCTGAGCACCGCATCCTATATGTCCGTGCCCGGCGAGATTGTAAAACACGGCCCGATGATTCTTGCGCAGCTCACCGCGATTCCCTTGATCATCTGGGTGGTCGGCTGGTTTTTAATTCCCACCTTTATGAAACTGCGCGTTACCAGCGCCAATGAAATTCTTGAAATGAATC
This sequence comes from Kiritimatiellales bacterium, assembly GCA_041656295.1. Lineage (NCBI taxonomy): Bacteria > Pseudomonadati > Kiritimatiellota > Kiritimatiellia > Kiritimatiellales > Kiritimatiellales bacterium. The sequence goes on from JBBADV010000003.1 coordinate 173,537, forward strand.
TTGGATTAAGCGTGCGCATGCTCGGCAGTGCATTTTTTCTGCTGTCCCGCCTGGCGTGGATGGCGATGATTATCTTCATTACCGCCAAAGCCATTCTCGGTCCGATTCTCGGAGCAGGGCCGCAGCACCTGCCGTGGCTCTGCCTGCTCTTAGGTGTAATCACCATGGCCTACACCTCCTCCGGCGGCATGAAAGCCGCGGTGCTGGCCGATGTGATTCAAAGTTTTATTCTCTACTTCGGCGCCATTATTTCCATCGTCTTTATTACCGTTCAGCTCAAAGGCTTCAGCTGGTTTCCGGCGCAGTGGGCGCCGACCTGGGATCCGCCGGTCATCTGGTTCGACACTAAAGCCCGCGTCACCTTTGCCGGCGCCGGCATGATGATGTTTTTCTGGTACATCTGCACCGCCGGTTCTGATCAGGTTGCCGTGCAGCGCTACCTTGCAACCAAAGATCTCAAAGCCGCCCGTTCCGCATTTAACGTCAACATCATCGCCGCCGCACTGGTCATTATCCTGCTCGGTATTCTTGGCTTTGCGCTCTACGGTTATTTTCAGGCGTGTCCGCATAAACTGGCGGACGGCATGAACATCCGTGTGGATGCCGACCGGATCTTCCCGCACTTCATCGTCAGCGGTCTGCCGCCGGGCATTAGCGGCCTGATCGTTGCGGGCTTAATGGCCGCAGCTCTTTCCAGTCTGTCCGCCGGACTCAACTCTACCTGCGCCGTAGTCACAGTGGACTTTCTTGATCGGTTCAGCCGGAAAAAACTGGCGGAGAAAAAGCATGTTCACCGTGCGCGGCTCGTATCCCTCAGCATCGGCGTTCTTGTCGTGCTGATGAGTCTGCTGATGAATCGTGTGCCGGGAAACTTCACCGAAGTGATCAACAAGATTGCCAACCTGATGGTGGCGCCGCTGTTTTTATTATTTTTCATGGCCATCTTCGTTCCGTTTGCCAACGCGATCGGCACCTGGATCGGTGCAGCCGTCAGTGTAGCGGCGGCGGTGGCCATCGCCTTTTTCAGCATCTTCGGACTGAGCTTTCTGTGGATCCTGCCGTGCTCGCTGATCAGCGGAATTATTGCCGGTGTCATCATCAGCCTCCTCACCGGCGGGAAAAAGAAAGAGAGAGGATGAAAAAAGTGGTTCATCGTGGAAAAGCGTCTTAAGGGTTGAAAAAAAGAGCCAGTTGTCGTTTTCTTTCAATGCATTACCACCGAAAGGGAAATAGACGACAACCGGCAAGTTAAAGCATACTCAGGAGATTACGGGTTTAAAAGAGGGGGTTGCCAGCGCAGCGGACGGGGTAGATTATAAACGCAAGTGTCCGGTTGGAGGCGTAGAAATTCCATGCCAGAATGAACCTTTCTTCATACAGTTAAAACAAAGGAAAGGCGCATTGCATGGAAAACACATGAAGCGTAGCACACATCATTCATAAAAAGAAAACATTTGAGTCAGGAAGAGCGCATTTAGATTGAAGTGCTGCTGCGCGGCGGAGCCACAGCACCTTATATCGCAGAGTCACTTAGATGTTCGGAGCGCACCATCCGGCAGTTAAAATCGCGCAAAGCCCGCGGTTTTGCCGCAAATGCAATGGCGGCAACTACTCCCTGCCGAAAACGATGGTTCCGGTCAATACGTCGAATGAAGCAGTTATGCAGACCTTTAAATCGGATCGCTGTAAAGTCAGTCCGTTCTGACATCCCGGGAGTAAATATCTATATCGCCAAAAAGCCCGATGTTCAATTTCCATAAAAATTTTATAAAAATAAAAAAGCGGTTGCTTTTAGTTTTTAGCATATGCTATTTATTTGCACATGCCAAGACCGCACAAAAAACGGCGAATCTGTCATCGCGCACCCGTAACGTATTTCAAGCCGCAAGGCGCGCCGATACGAATCCTTGAAACGGTGGAACTGGCTGCTGATGAGCTCGAGGCTATCCGGCTGGCCGATTATGAAGGGCTTTATCAGGAACAGGCTGCGGAGCAGATGGGTATTTCGCGCCAGACTTTCGGGTTGATCATCGCCCGGGCACACAAAAAAACAGCGGAAGCGCTGACGTTCGGGAAAGCCATTCGTGTCGAAAGTGCGCAAGTAATCATGCCGGCCGTTCCGGACAAATCACCAAGAGGCAGAGGTTGCGGGTGCCGGGGCCGCCATAGATGCGGTAGACAGTAAATTTAAAAGAAAGGAGGCAGACAATGCCAAGAGGAGATAGAACAGGTCCGGCGGGCGCAGGCCCGATGAGTGGACGCGGCATGGGATACTGTGCCGAATTGAATCAGCCCGGCTTTGTAACGGGCGGCGGTTTCGGCCGTGGAATGGGACGCGGATTCTGCAGCCGGTGGTTTGCCGGATGGCGAACCACTCCGCAAACACTGGTTCAACCGATGAATAACGCAGATCAGATTGTTTCGCTGAAAGCACAGATGAACCGTATTCAGCAGCAGATCAGCGCGCTTGAGGAAAACGCATGAAAGTGGCAATTGCGTCCTCAGGCCGTGATCTTTCCGCGCCGCTCGATCCCCGCTTTGGCCGGGCGGCCGGTTTTCTGGTGGTTGACACTGAAACCGGCAAAATAACGTATGAACCCAACCAGCAAAATCTGAATGCACCTCAGGGTGCGGGAATTCAGGCGGCACAGAACATTGCATCAAGCGGGGTCGGGGCTGTGATCAGCGGTCATTTCGGTCCGAAAGCGTTTCGCGTTCTGACGGCGTCGAAAATAAAAGCTTATCTGATGACGGCCGCGACTGCGCAGGAGGCGCTTGATCTGTTTACGCAGGGAAAACTAACGGTCGCACAGGAGGCAAACGCAGAAGGACACTGGCTGTGAGCGCCGTTATATATCATTCGATTGGCGTGATTCACAGCGAGCATACCGTTCCTGAAAACACGCCGATCCAGCCGGTTTATGCACAGCGTTGTAAAGGAGCCGTTGAAGTATTCGATACATACGCCGGCGGCCTTGCCGATCTGGAAGGATTTTCACACCTCTACCTGTTGTATCATCTTCACCGGGCCGGACCGGTGCGGCTCAGAGTAAAACCGTTTCTGCAGGATACAGAACGCGGTATTTTTGCAACACGGGCGCCCTGCCGACCGAACGGTATCGGCATGAGCATTGTCCGGCTGATCCGCCGGGAAGACAATATACTGCATGTGCAGGGCATTGACGTGCTCAACGGCACACCGCTGCTTGATATCAAACCGTATGTGACACGCTTTGACTGTATTCAGACCGACCGCAACGGCTGGCACGATGAAGTTAACGAACAAGAGGCTGGACGGCGCGGAAAACGGAATTATGAGTGATCGCTCCGCAGAAGGTTCCCGCGTGCAGATTGCAATTGCATCAGGAAAAGGCGGTACCGGGAAAACCACGCTGGCCGTTGCGCTGGCGCAGTCATTTGACCGGCCGGTTACTTTGCTGGACTGCGATGTCGAAGAACCCAATGCATCACTTTTCCTGACATTAGAAAATCAGATGGAGAAATCCGTCTTTGTCCCGATTCCTGAGGTTGATGCCTCGCGCTGCACCGGTTGCGGGAAGTGCGCGGAACTCTGCGAGTTCAATGCGCTGGCTGTCGCCGGAAGGTCTGTTCTGGTGTTTTCGGAACTGTGCCACAGTTGCGGCGGCTGTGCCCGCATTTGTCCGGAACATGCAATTACTGAACAGCCCCGTTCCATTGGAACTATTCGCAAAGGGCAAAGCGGAACCATTCAGCTCATTGAAGGCCGGCTGAATATCGGATGTGCCATGGCGCCGCCGGTTATTCGCGCGGTAAAAAAAGAAGCTGCTTCCGCTCCGCTGGTTTTAATCGACTGTCCGCCGGGGACTTCATGTCCAATGGTTACATCGATCACCGGAGCGGATTTTGTAATTCTTGTCACCGAACCGACCCCATTCGGATTGCATGATTTGACGCTGGCGGTTGAAACTGTACGGCTGCTGAATCTTCCGTTCGGTGTGGTGATTAACCGTGCGGATGCGGGCGATGATCGCGTCGTGCGGTATTGCCGGGAACAGAACATCCGCCTGCTGCTGAAAATTCCGGAGTTGCGTAAAATTGCCGAACTCTATTCGCGCGGTAAAAGTATGTTAACGGCTATGCCGGAACTAAAACAGCCCCTGAACAATTTGTTGGAGATCCTGCGGTGAAAGAACTCGTTATCATCAGCGGCAAAGGCGGAACCGGTAAAACCAGCATTACAGCATCATTTGCCGCGCTGGCCGGCAACGCGGTTTTTGCCGACTGTGATGTCGATGCCGCTGATCTGCATCTGATCCTAAATCCGGAAATCCATGAAAGACATGAGTTTTACAGCGGTCGCGAAGCGGTTATCCGCGAAGCAGACTGTACAGGGTGCGGATTGTGCGAGGAACTCTGCCGGTTTGAGGCCGTAAGACTGTCTGGAGAGAAATTTCAAATCGATCCGGTCTCATGCGAAGGCTGCGGCGTATGCGTGCAGTTCTGTCCGGTCAAGGCGATTGACTTTCATGACCGGCTCTGCGGCGAGTGGTTTTTTTCGAAAACCCGCTTCGGAATGATGGTGCATGCCCGTCTGGGCATCGGTGCGGAGAATTCCGGTAAACTGGTCAGTACCGTCCGGCAGCGGGCCAGACAGTTTGCAACGATGGTTCAGGCAGATTGGATTTTAACGGATGGACCGCCAGGTACCGGCTGTCCGGTGATTGCATCGATTACCGGTGCAGACGCAGTACTGGCAGTCACTGAAGCGACACTGTCCGGACAGCATGATTTGCTGCGCGTGATCGAACTGGCGCACCATTTTAAAATCCGTGTTTTCATCTGTGTCAACAAATGGGATATTAATCCGGAAATGACCGGCCAAATTGAAAAAGCTGCAACAGAGTCTGGCGCGGCCGTTCTGCCGCGCATTCCGTATGACAGCGATGTAACCAAAGCGCAAATCAATGCGCAGTGCGTTGTAGAGCACGGAAACGGGCCCGCATCTCAGGCAATTCAGGAACTGTGGAAAGGACTATGCAGTCAGCTGCAATAAATGGAACAAATGCTTCATCACCGCATAGGTTCTTGCAGGAAACGGCGGAACAGATTCAATATTCATTGAGCGAGGTATCTTTATGAAAAAAGCAGGTATTATCCGGTGTCAGCAAACCGAAGATATTTGTCCGGGAACAACTGACTTCAAAGTTGCTAAAGAAGGCCGGCTCGCGTTTGAGGAGATTGGACCGGTTGAAATTATGGGCTTTGTTTCCTGTGGCGGCTGTCCCGGTAAGCGGGCTGTTGCTCGCTCAAAAATGTTGGTTGACCGCGGCGCAGAAATCATCGTTTTCGCCTCCTGCATTTCGAAAGGCAACCCCATCGGCTATCCCTGTCCGCACTATACCGGCATGCGCAACGCCGTCATAAAAGCCGTCGGCCCGGATCTAAAAATTCTTGAATACACCCATTGAGATGAATCCGTTTGAAACAGATGCGGAAGCATACGACCGCTGGTTCGAGCAGTATGACGCAGCGTATCAATCAGAACTGGCGGCGATTCGTGCCGCACTTAAGATGTTCGCACCATGTAGACGCGGAGTAGATATCGGTGCGGGAACCGGGCGCTTCACTGCTCCACTCGGTATAGTCGACGGTATTGAGCCGGCGGCAGCCATGCGGGAGCTGGCGGCCCGGCGTGGCGTAAAGCTGACGAACGGAGTCGCCGAAAATCTTCCGTATCAGGATAACATCTTTGATTTTGTGCTGATGAATACAACACTGTGTTTTGTATCCGACCCGGCACAGGCCTGTCGCGAAGCAGCGCGGATACTGCGTCCCGGCGGACGGTTGATCGCCGGGCTGATCAATCGCGACAGTTTTCTCGGGCGGCATTATGAAGCGCGGCGTCAAACGAGCCGCTTCTATCAGCACGCGCGTTTTTTTACCGTCGACGACGTAAAGCGCATGATGAAAACAGCCGGCTTTAGTTCCTTTGCCTGCGTTCAAACTCTGTTTGATCTGCCGGAAAATCTGACTGCTCCCGATCCGGTGATGCAAGGTTGCGACCGCGGCGGTTTTATTGTGCTGACCGGAGTAAAACCCGCGAAGAATCCGGACGGTTCTTTGCATAATCCAAAGGAGAAATAACTATGAAAATTGCCATTCCAACCGCAAACGGGAAACTGTGTATGCACTTCGGGCATTGCGAAGTGTTTACAATTTTGACTGTGGATGAAAAAAACAAAGCGGTCCTTGCGCGGGAATACCTCACTCCGCCGCCGCATGAGCCGGGAGTTCTGCCCCGCTGGCTCGGTGAACAGAAGGTCAGTGTCATCATCGCCGGCGGCATGGGACAGCGCGCGCAGGAGCTGTTTAAAGAGCAGAACATCACCGTCGTAGTCGGCGCGCCCTCCGCCGGGCCGGAAGCACTGGCTGCCGGCTATTTAAGCGGAACACTGATCCCCGGCGAAAACGTCTGCGATCATTGATCATTTTTCACCGCAAACAGCCGGAATCCGTGCAGGGCTTATTTTCCACAACTCCCTGCTCTTCAAGCGCCGCAAGAATTTTCCCGGCATGTTCATCGGCATAGCGGATACCGTAGTTGTAACCGCCGGTCATTTTGCGCATCTCCCCTCCATATCGCAAACGTTACGGCTGGCGGGGATACTGTAGATCCGTTACGTTGTCGTACATGCTGATATCCTGGATCGTATGAGGACCGGGCAGCTTCCGGTGTTTCTCAATTAGCTTCGGAGTCAGTCATTCAGATAACGGATCATTTTTAAACAGATTGCCGAAATCCGTCAGGATGCGGAATGACGTATGAGATCAGTAATTGATATGTGCAGATCCCTGTTGTCCTCTTTGTCACGCTGGGCAAAATCCAGTCGAGCGCGGTCGGAGATACTCCCTCTGCCAATTCCTGTTCATCCTTTCCGGTGTCATAGACCTTACGGAATCCAGCGTAAAACTACCAGAAGCCGACTATAAATTTTTACGCACTGCTTTCAAAAATGATTGCTGACACTATAACGGAATTGGAAATAATACAATTGGACGCCTGGCGAAAGATAATAAGCAAAAACCGGACAGTCCCGTTTCAGTGTTTATATTATGAGGTTATTTCGGCAATTTTTTCAGCGGGAAAAGAATTTCGTTCCAAACCGTTTCGGTCTCAACGTTCCAGACTCCCCACAAGGTTTCGAATCCGGCGCGGATTCTTCCCGCGTCTTTTCCGAAAAATTCAACCGCGGCCAGCGCTGCGCCCTCTGCAAATAACACCGGTGAAATCCCCTGATTTAACACAAGCCGTATCGTTCCGATCACGCGGTCATTCCAGCCCAATTTGCGCTCCATATCGCGGCAGACACGGTCAACGCGATCGGTTAAAAACGGATTGACCATCCTGATAAGAAGATCATCGGCATAAGCAGCAAAACCGGCGGGTGTAAACAGTGCGTCCGTATCAGAATATTTTCTGCACAGCGCCGCACCGGATTCTTCAATAAATGCGCGGCGCGCCGAGATAAAAATTTTCTCGTTACCGGAAATGTCATGCATAAACTGTGCGCCGGCGCGGCGCATATGCAGTCCAATCCAGAAATGCACTGCGTTATGTCCGTACAGTTTTGCCTCCTCAAACGGCAGCAGGTCAGCCTTCTCTTCAAACACCGTGATGCCGCGCCGGAATTCCGGCAGGGTGATTTTTGTAATCAGAATCCGGTTGAATTCTTCAACCAGAAACGCGCGTGCAGCGGACGGCGTGACGCGCATCAGCCCGCCGTTCTGAATCTGTTCCGCAGCGGTAACCACACCGCTCATTTTTCCGACGACGGTATTTAACAACTGAACGCGGTTTTTAAGCGAAAGCCCGATCTGCTGTTCAAGAATTCCGGCGGCGTGGTTATTATTTTCGGCGGTGTAAACCACAGCGTCCGGCAGAGTTTTATCCTGCAGTTTAAGCTCAAATCCGGCACGCAGAATTCCGGCGATGGACGGGGTGCCGCGGCTGAAAAAATCTACGCTGGGCAGGGCGGTGCCGATTTCATGCGCTTCCGCCGCCGCCTGAATCAGTTTCCCGGCATCGGCGGGAACTGCCGGATTATAAATTTCAACGCCGGAAATGAACTGTTTTTCAATTCCGTGCGGGGTGGCGATATTCAGCCAGTATCCGCCGGCAGTGCGAACATCGTCGACAACTTCCGGCACAACTTCTGCAACAACCAGTCGCGCAAAATTTCCGCTCCGGAATGCTTCATATAAAAACAGACCGGATTGAATTGCGCCGAATCCGAATCCAAGATAGGTGCGGTTCATCGGATAACCCGCGGGTCTGTGAAGCGGTCGGCTTCGTCCATCGACGGAGTGGAAAACTCAAGATAAACACAGCCGTTTTTTCCGCCGAGGAATGCATGTTTTGTGTTTTTCGGCAGCAGCACGTTCATCCCTTTCGTCATATAAATCATGCGCGTTGTTGTAATTTTCTGTTCTTGTCTGACGCGCTCGGCCAGCGGCAGAAGTTCTTCCGGAATAATTTCCGGATTCACACCGTCCGGCGCATAAACCACCTGTGCGGTATCGGCAAACAGAATGCCGTCACCGTAAATCGCTTTGAAGGTTTCCGATTTGCCGGCGAACGTTTCAACAATATCTGCGACGATTGGATAGGTGTCCATTCCGTTTTGCGCCTGCACGATTTCATAATCCGAATCGCGGTACAGATAGTCCAGATTGCCGTTTGCATCGCGGGCGATGGATGCATCGCTGTTATATTTCACAATGCCTTCGAAGCTGTTGATCAGTTCTGAGAGTTTTACAAACCCGGAGGCTACAGCGACGCCTTTTTTCAGAACGAATGTGTCGACGTGTCCGTGTTCCAGCAGCAGCTGCCCCGGCAGATTCAGCAGAACTTTTCCGGTGTGTCCGCTACCCGATTCATCGCGGAAAATGACGACGGTTTCAAGTCCGAGTCCAACTGTTTGAAATTCAGCCAATGTTTCCGAGCAGTTGAATGTGGCAATTTCAATGCGCGCCGGATCAATTCCGCCGGTGCCGGGCAGTGCCTGTTTGTATAACTCAGCGTATAATTCCGCCGTTTTGGTTTTATCTGTTTCATTCAGGATTTTAACTTCAACGCTCATAACACACCTCACAGTTTTGATTTGTCTGACGGACCGGTCCACAGAAACGGATGCTGTGCATCAACACTCCAGCCGGCGCCTTCCACTGTCAACGGATCGCGCGGAATCGTTTTGATGCGCTCCTGTACACCGTTCCAGTTCGGCACGCCGCTTAACGCATCCGGTTTTTCCACGCTGGCGCTGCCGGTGCAGGTTGCGGTGATCACGCAATCCAGCAGAGAAAGTCCGCGCAGGTACGCGGAAAGAAAACCGGCAATGGATGCATCGCCGGAGCCGGTGGCATTCGGCGGAACAGGACAGAAAAACGCCGGATGCCAGAATTCATGGCTCGCAAATTCATCGAGATTGCCGGGTTTGGCTCTGCCGATGGTTTCCAGGACAGATTTTTCCGGCGTACGGACATAATAACCGCGATAGCCGCTTTTAATCACCGCCACGCGTACGCCCATATCCAGCAGTTCACCGGACAGTTCGTGCATCATATCGCCGGTGAACAAGTGCAGCAGGTCGCCGTCGCATGAGCGTCGGAATTCCATATACCGGTCGCGGTGCAGCATAAACAGCGTTTCTTCGGCGCTACCGAGATATAAATCGAGATGCGGACAGAGCTGTTTAAAAATTTCAGGCCAATTCGTTGTATCTTTTTGCGAATCCGGCAGACTCATGTCCAGCGACGTTGTCACGCCGAGTTCATGCACACGCCGGAATATTTCCACCAGTTCTTTGCCGTTGTTTGCCGTCATCTGTTTCATAAGCGGCGGATAGCCGAAATGAAACAGATCGCACTGCGCAACGAGGTCATAATTAATGTCGTCTGCTTTGAAGGTGTCATTTGCGCCGGAATCGTGAATAAACATCCGGTCGAAGCCTTTCGGATTAATCACCACGGTGTAGCTGGTCGAGGCGGACGGATCGACGATCAGCGTATTTTCAATATGCCACTCTTTTTTCAGCAGGAACTGCGCCATATCACCGAATGCGTCGTCACCGGTTTTTCCCATCAGCGCCGTATCGATTCCCAGCTTAATCAGATTCAATCCGGTATTGCTTACCGGGCCGCCGGTACTGATTTTGGCCGGCCTGGCCGTTTTCAATGCTCCGGGCGTATAAAAGTCGCCCGGACGCTTCAGATGCATGTCACTCAGGTCCGGAATAATATCCAGGCAAATATGTCCGGCAACAACAGCTTTTTTATTCATATGCAATCCTTTGGTTGATTTCCGGCATTACATTAGCGATTGCACGGTTAATGAGAACCTGTTGATACGCTGATTTTTTCCCATATTGCGAAAAATAAATTTTTCTGTTTTACTGCCGCAGATGAAACCGTACCGGGTGGTATTATTAATTGAAGAAGAGCGGGAAGTAGGGCGCGGATTGTTGCGCGGTATCGCGCAGTATTCGCGCAATTTCGGTCCGTGGATGTTTTATCGCGAAGAGCCGTTCTATGAAAAGCTGTCGGATGCCGAGCGCCTGCAGCGCATAAAAAAATGGCGACCGGACGGAATTATAATGCGTGAACAGGGCGCGCTGGATAAATCGCTGTTAAAACTTGGTGTGCCGGTAATTTACAGCGGACACCGGAACGGGCCGGCTGCCGGTGTGCCGAATATTCTGGGCGACGACCGGGAGATCAGCCAGCTGGCGGCGCGCTATCTGCTGGATAAAGGATTCCGACATTTCGGGTTCTGCGGGTTCGACGATATGTGGTGGTCAGTGGATCGCGGGAGGTTTTTTGCTGAGGCACTGTCCCTGAAAGGATTTCAGGTCAGCCTATACGTTCCGCCGCTGCAGGATGCTCCGCATTCGCGCGACGGTGAGCCGGAGCTGATTGCGCATTGGATAAAGACTCTTCCGAAACCGTGCGCGGTTTTTGCCTGTACTGATGACCGGTGCCGGCAGGTTGCGACAGCCTGTCGTCTGGCTGGCCGGCGCGTTCCGGAGGAGGTTGCACTGCTGGGTGTTGATAATGACGAATTAACCTGCGAGTTTGCCTTTCCGCCGCTATCAAGCATTTTACTGGATACGGAAAAAAGCGGTTATGATGCAGCGGAAACGCTGCACCGGATAATGCGCGGTAAAAAAACCGGCAGGCCGGTTATCTCAATTCCGGTGTCCCGGGTGATTACACGGAAATCTACAGACATGATTGCTGTTGAGGATCCGGTCGTCGTGACCGCCCTAAATTATATCCGGGAGCATTATCGGAAAGGGGTTTCTGTCGCTGAAATTTCCCGTAATGCCGGCGTTTCCCGGCGGGTGCTGGAGATACGGTTCAGGAAGGCAATCAATCGCTCGGTTTATGAAGAGGTGTTATTGATTCGCATGAATCACGCCTGCCTGCTGCTGCTGGAAAGCAGCCTGTCGGTGGCGCAGATTTCCGAGGCGCTGAATTATGAAGAGGTAAAATATTTTTCCCGTGCTTTCAAACAGGCGATCGGCGTCAGTCCGCTGGCTTACCGCAAGCAGTTCAGCATTCGTCCCTGATTCGCAATCTGGGAAAAAATATTCGCGTCTGCCGGTTGCGAAAATGCATAGAACCTGCACTGTGGACTTGGTTTTTCGAAGGAAAAGAACAATGGCGAAAATTGCAGTGGCGGGACATATCTGTTTAGATATTATTCCGGAATTTTTTCCCGGCAAATACAACCCGAAGACTTTGCTGGTCCCGGGAACTCTGGTTGAAGTCGGCCAGGCGGTGGCGGCAACCGGCGGAGCGGTGTCCAATACCGGCCAGGCGCTGCACCGCTTAGGCGAAGATGTTGTACTGATCGCAAAAGTCGGAAATGATGAATTCGGCCACACCGTCCGCCGGCTGTTAAATCGTCAGGGCGCCGGCATTGCTGATAATTTAATTATTTCTCCCGGGGAACATACCTCATATTCAATTGTAATCAACCCTCCGGGCATTGACCGGATTTTCCTGCATTCGCCGGGAGCCAATCACTCTTTTTCCAGCCGTGATCTTGATGAAGAAACAATCAGCGGCTGTTCGCTGTTTCATTTCGGATATCCGCCGCTGATGAAATGTATTTTTGAGCGGAACGGCGCGGAATTAAAAACGATATTCACCCGGATGAAACGCCGGGGAATTACAACGTCGTTAGATATGACATTTGTTGATCCCGCATCGGATGCCGGAAAAATTGACTGGCCGGCTTTTCTGAACAACGTATTGCCGCTCACGGATATTTTCCTGCCCAGTCTTGATGAAATCCTGTTTATGACCGACCGGGATTTATATTTTCACCTGACCTCAAGCGCGCGAGAGGAACTGATTGAACAGGTGAATGCTGCGGTGATTGAACGGATCGCACAGAAACTGATCGATGCCGGTGTCCCGGTTGTCGTAATCAAACTCGGGGCACACGGGTTGTATTTACGCACAGCGGAACAGGTGCCGGGCAAAGACCGCTCATGGAATAAACAGTCGTTTTTCACGCCGGCATTCAAGGTTAAAAAGGGCGGAACAACCGGTGCCGGCGATTGTGCCATCGCCGGCTTTCTTTCCGCTTATGTAAACGGATTCAGTGCAGAAGACGCACTTCAAATGGCCGCCGCGACCGGGTCAGCCTGCGTGGAGTCGCTGGATGCAGTCAGTGCGATTCCTCACAAAGACATATTACAGCAGCGTATCAGGGACGGCTGGATGAAGTCTCCTGGAAAGTTTTTATACAAAGGTTAACGGAGAAGATTCTGTGCCGGTATCCAAGGTGCGGGCTCAACACCGGGATATATCATAAAAACACAAATTATCATCAAAAAATGCTATATGCAGCAGTGCAGGCAATCTGTTTACTGGATACATACGATCGTCTGTTGATGAAACAGGCAGTGATGATGAAAGGGTGTTCATTATGATGACGCGCACAAAAACTTTTTTCCAGTATCTCAGCGCCGGTTCCGTTCTGTTTCAGGTGTCCGGATTGGCTTCAGAACAGATATCTTGCCGGCCGAACGTCGTCTTTATAACATCCGATCAGCAGCGTTCTGATTCATGCGGTGCATATAATTCGCCGGTTCGCCGGAAAGACGGATCATCTCCGACGCCGTTTATCGACAAGCTGGCAGCAGGCGGTGTGCGATTTGATTATGCCTATTGCAACTCTCCGCTGTGCGCTCCGTCCCGGGCATCGTTCATGACCGGAATGTATCCTCATACTACGACGGCAATCAACCACCAGCCTGACCGCCGGAATCCTGGGGTTACCCGCTTCCCGGGAATCAGAGCAGGTATTCTTACCATGGGCGAAGTATTCCGCAATTCCGGTTACCGTACCGCCGCGATCGGTAAAATGCATGTGCATGGAGAGCTGAAAGATGTCTGGGATATGGGGTTTGATGTCACAAAATTGAGATTTTATACGGAGTTCCCTGGACATCACTATGCGGATCTTCGTGATGGAGATGTAAATGCACGGTATCGGGGAATTTACAACTATAAAGACAAAACGCTTAAAGACGTAGATCCTGAACGGTTTAAGAATGCTCCTGAAGATCTTACTGTTGTGCAAAATGATCTGAATCCTTACTTCCTTGAAACACTGGTTGAGCGCGAAGAAGAAATGTTTGATTACATGGTAACAACGGAATCGCTTAAATTTATCGAGGAAAGTGTACAGCAGAACGTCCCTTTTTTCATTCACATCGGATTGGAAAAACCGCACCCGCGCTGGGATACATTCCAGCGGTTTCTGGATCTGTTCGATCCGGAAAAAATGCCCTTGCCGGAAACACGGAAAGAGTGGCGGGAGAAAGGCATGCTGCCGACACATCTGGAGTGGATTCATAACGGCATGGCGGATGATAAAATAAAAAATGCAATGGCTGCATATTACGCCTGCGTTGCCAGTCTGGATGAACAAGTGGGACGTATTACGGATCTGTGCGCAGAACTGGACATTGACGAAAACACAATCTTTGTTTTTACCAGCGATCACGGTGAAATGCTGTTTGATCACGGTATACGCGGCAAACATAATATGTATGAAGAGTCCGTCAGAGTTCCGTTGATTGTAAAATATTCACAGGCATTTAAACAAGGGAGCCAGTGCTCCGTCCCTGTCGGATTAATTGATATTTTTCCGACGTTTGCCGAACTGTGCGGATTCACTCCGCCATCTCTTTTAGAAGGGGTCTCTTTGTTATCTGTTATAAAAGGCGATGGCACGTCTCAGCCGGTGTTTTCAGAATTCTATGAAACAGGATACATGGGATGGCGGGATCGATATGCTCCCGTACGGATGTGTATTACGGATCAATACAAATACGTTTATACACACGGATGCATTGATCAGCTGTTCGACAGAGTAAAGGATCCGCAGGAGATGGAGAATCTGGCGGTAGACTCTGCATACAATGAAACGCGCCGACGGCTGAAGTTTATAACGCTTGAAAGCTGGGAACTGGACAGTTATCCGCAACTGGAAATCCAGGCCGCCGCCGGCGACAAACATATTACACTGAGCTGGCAGCCGGCAGGAGAAGGCGCGGTTTATACGCTCTTCCGGTCTGATTCGCCGGATGTATCAGACGCAGTACCGGTAGGGAAAAATATACGGCAGCTGACGTATACGGATTCTTCCGTTCACGCCGGCGCGCACTATTCATACTGGGTGATGGCGGATGTTCCGCTGACGCGGGCATTCACAGATAAATTTGGAAAACAGCGCTACGGAATAACCCCGGTTTTGACGGCGGAGTATCCGCGCGTACTGCCTGCCAGCGGGCGTGTGGATATTCAGGCGGCTCCGGGAGAAATACAAACAAAGAAATACGTACCATGGAACGGCGGAACTTTTGAAGAGATCGACTGGATATGGACCGGTTATCCCTTGAATGCAGCCGATGGAATCGGCATATGTTCCGGAAGTTCTTTTATTCTTACTCAGCAGTCGATGGATGGAGACCATTTTTTTGATGCGATGATACGCACGGTAAAAAACGGGCAAAAAGCATGGGAACGCGGATCAATAATTTTCAACTATACAGATTATGACCATTATTACCGCTTAACATTAAAGGCAAACGGCCGTCTGGCATTAGAGAAAACAGCAGGATTCTGGAAGCCGGCGGAATTATTATACGAACATCCGGAGCCCGGCGGGAATCCTGCGGAATGGAACCGGATCCGTGTCGAAGTCCGCGGAAAACAGATTGCTGTCAGTTGTAATGAAAAGCCGGTGTTCGTATATCAGGATCAGGATATGTTGCGGAGCGGAAGATCAGGATTCTGTGCGGGAGTGGGTATGCAATGTGAATTTAAAGACATCACGGTTTCAGAATAAACCGTTTGATACGATCTATCTGTGAATTTCTGAATAATAGAATCGAATGTGTATTATAAAAACAGAAAGGCGGGCCGTATGATTACGTTGAAGCTGGTTGCAATGTTAATAATATTCAGCACGTGGAGTGCATACGGAGGAGCAGTCATACAGTTCGGCGGAAATAAGAATGATATTTTGAATGAAAAATACAAAAGTCAGGTCGACGCTGATGAAATTGTGGCATGGTTTGGCGGCAGCAGCGCGGGGACATCGGCAAGGCAAACGGGCAGCTTGAAAGATGCAGGAGCGGGCGCACTGCTTACATCCGTTAAAAACGGACTTTCCTTAACATCAATCGCAGTTTTATCAACGGATCCGGCAAGAATAAAAACGGTTACTTATGGACGCGCCCTGGGAGTCAACTCCGCCGGCTCGACCGGGGCCGCAGCGATGTTTAATACAGAAGATGCAACAGAATGGATCATTTCATTTAATAAAGATATCACCCTTCAAAAAATTCTTTTTACAGGATTTAATTATCCTCAGGATATCGCAGAAATTTCCGTTGAAAACGGGAGCATATTTACTGTTACCGGTAATAAAACCCCTTTAGCGGCCTGGACCGGAACGCAAACAGACAGAGTTTATACATTAACCACACCGGTTACAGTCTCTGCAGGGACAAAGATAAAAATAAAATCACTGGGAAAAAATGATTGGGGATTGGGAGGAATTATTGTTGAGACCCTGTAAGCCTCCACATCCGAAAAAGCATCATTCTTGTCCGAAAATGTGATGGTTAATTTTAATTTCATAGGCCATAAAAACTGTATCACGCTTTTAGAAGCGGGTGATTGGATTGTAAGAAGAAAGGAGTACAGAATGAAAAGGTGTATATTAGCTATAGTGAGCATGATCATTGCGTGCGGTGCATTCGGCGATATTATTATTCAATTCGGCGGGAACAAAGATGATGCAGCGGAAGCAGCATATCAGGCAGAGGTCGGCGCCGATAAGATTGTGGCATGGTTCGGCACAGATAATGCAGGAAATCCGGCAACCAAGACCGGCAGTTTAAAAGATAAACCCGCCGGCGCAACGCTTACGGAAATCAGCAGCGGACTCGTGTTAACCTCTGTGAGTATTACATCAACGGATCCGGCAAGAACAAACACTGTCGTGTCCGGCCGTGCACTGGGAATTAATGCTGCCGGATCAGTTTATAATGATGCGGTGTTTAATACGGCGGCGCAAACGACCTGGACGTTTGAATTCAATAAAGATGTTACGCTCCAGCAGTTGCTGTTTACAGGATTTAATTATCTTCAGGATATTGCGAAAATAACGGTCGAAGATGGCAGTACATATGAAATTTACGCACAGTCTACGCCGGTGGCATCCTGGACCGGCACACAACAAGACCGTGTTTATACATTCGATACCCCTGTTACGATTGCTGCCGGGAAAAAAATTACGGTGGAATCATTAGGAACTAACGACTGGGGGCTGGGCGGAATCGTGGTTGTAATTCCTGAGCCGGCCACACTAAATCTTTTTCTCATCAGTGCCGTCGGGATTTTTGGATATCGCAGCTTGCGTCTCAATAAATAAAGATGATGGGCTTTTGTGCCAGCAGGTTGAAATCAAAGACTGCAGCGCAGAACCGTAGTTTTTGCGTATACAAATATCCATGTATTAACAGATAATTGAAGGTGTTTCTGCAAAGGTGCAGATTTGAAACCGGCAGTAACAGGGTAAGGTCCGGACATTTAAACGTTGGAAATAACCGCCGGGAAAATTGAAAAGAAATACACAGATGCATTTTATTATTCATTTATTGTTATTCATGGCAATCAGCGTTGCGCATTCGGAATTAGAAGTTCCGAATGTGCTGTCTGACGGAGTTGTTTTTCAACAAAACAAGCCTGTGAAAGTCTGGGGGAAAGGAACTCCCGGCCGAACAGTTACCGTGACATTATCCCGGGAAAACGATGCGGTTGTTATTGATGTAAAATCAGCATTGATCGATGCCGGCGGCCAATGGCAGGTGTTGATGTCTGAACAGACCGCTTCGTATACGAAATATAAAATTAAGATCGAAGACGGCAGGGATGTGATCACGATTCGCGATGTGCTTTTTGGCGAGGTCTGGCTGGCGAGCGGACAGTCAAATATGAACCTGGCACTGAAATACATTCAAAATAATCAGGAAATAAAATCGGCCGTCGATGCCGCCGGCAACGAATATATCAGGGGATTGAACAGTACGAAAGGTATTGTGGTTAGATCGACAGCCTGTTCACAGACCCCTCTGGATGATATTCCTGAAGCCCGGTGGGGTTCTGCTAAAAATTTTACAGGAGTTGCAGATCTTTCCGGTGTAGGTATTACATTTGCACGGAGATTATTTGAATTGCTTAATCAGAACGGCAATGAAGTACCGGTGGCAATTCTCAGCCAGACCAGGGGCGGGACAAGCATTCACGCATGGTTATCTTATGATGCAACGCAGGCAAGCCCGGCGCTGATGGAGAAATATCCGGGGACATGGAGCGGCAGCGGAAGCGCCGTCAGTGATTTTAATCAGGCGACCGCCTGCTATAACCATTTGATTGGACCGTTAACTAATTTATGCATTGCCGGGATTATATGGTATCAGGGGGAAAATAATGTAGGGAATGAAGCAGCGGGAGTTTATTACCGGGGTGCGATGGCCGCATTAATAAAAAGCTGGAGAAAAGATTTTGCATCCAATGAGGCTGCGGTGCTTTCCGTTCTGCTCGCATCGCATCACTACTGGCCCGTACTTGAAGCTGCCGCATATATCCGCGAAGCGCAATATGAAGCGTTATGTTTTGATATAAATCCTGGGGGGACAGTGATCCCGATCTATGATCTTTCGCAGACGTGGTATTCAGATACCTTCCCGTCTAAAGCGCCGATTCATCCGTTAACAAAGCAGGAGGTGGGAACCCGTCTGGGTAATGCCGCGTATGCAACTCACTACGCCGGCGATATTGAATATTCCGGACCCGTATATACATCGATACATCCGGACGGAGCCGGCCTGGAAATAACCTTTACCCATACATCCGGCGGATTAAAAATACTCGAGGGGAAAGGAGAAACACTGCGGGGATTTTCAATTTGCGGGACTGACCGTGTATTTTATCCGGCAGATGCAGTAATTATCAACAGTAATACAGTAAAACTGTCAAATCCCAGTGTAGAGGCTCCGGTTGCCGCGACGTATGCGTTTTCATCGTTGAATTATTTTGCGAACCTCGCCAATGGAGCCGGACTGCCGGCCATGCCGTTCCGGACAGATAAAACTGCTTCAGTATACAATGCGCCGCTCCTGTGGATGCATTGCGATACGGTGACAAACTGGTACAATGTCAAAACAAATGCATATTTCACCAATACGTGGTCTGCCGGTTCCGGAGTTACAGAAATATCACTGACTGATCACAGATGTGAAGGCGATGCCGCGCTCCGGATTGATTATAATATCCGGAATTTATCGACGAACCGGGTGATTGTATCGCCTGTTCTTGAGGTTGGTAATTTATTGTTTAATAAATATCCGGGATTAAGTTTGAGTCTGTATAAACCGGTAGATGAAACGATAAATGTCTCGCTTGTATTTACGGGAAAAGACGGTGTCCGGCGGCGCCTTAAAGGAACAGCGCAGCCACAAAGTCACATGAACGGAATCGTACCTGTCTCCGGACCGGGCTGGCATGAACTCTGGTTTTCGTTTGAATCACCTTATTTAGATTCAGATGGTGTAACACAGCTGGCTGGGATTTCAGAAGTGAGAGAAATTGAAATAATTTTTGAAATACCGTCCGGCGCATTGTCTGAAAATTATATTATTTTAGATAGCATACAATTTTCGAACTGATGCGGCACGACATAGCTTTTACGATGATAACCAGGAGTCGAAGTTTTCATTTCAACCCTCAAAGCGATTCATTTTGTCAAAAATGAGAGGGGGTCAGTATAAAAACAGATGTTCTTCCGTCGTATCCGGGCAACGTAAATTCAAAAATAAAAATGTCATAAAAATACAAATCATCATCAAAAAATGCTGTATGCATCAGCGTAAATAATATGTTTACTGAATACAGAATATATGGTTTGTCGATAAAACAGACAGTTATAACGAAAGGGTGTTTATTATGATGACGCGCAAAAAAACTTTTTTCCAATACCTGAGTATCGGGCCTGTTTTGTTCCAAATTTCCGGAGTTGCTTCAGATCAGATATCCCGCCGGCCAAACGTCGTCTTTATAACATGCGATCAGCAGCGTTCTGATTCATGCGGTGCATATAATTCCCCGGTCCGCCGGAAAGACGGATCGTCCCCGACGCCGTTTCTTGACAAGCTGGCGGCGGACGGTGTACGGTTTGATCATGCCTATTGCAACTCTCCGCTGTGCGCCCCGTCCCGGGCATCGTTCATAACCGGCACGTATCCTCATACCACAACGGCGATCCTACACCAGCCTGACCGCCGGAATCCGGGAATTACCCGCTTTCCGGGAATCAGAGAAGGCGTTCTTACAATGGGAGAAGTATTCCGCACCGCCGGTTACCGTACCGCTGGGATTGGCAAAATGCATACGCATGGAGAGTTGAAGGATGTCTGGGATATGGGTTTCGATGTCACAAAATTGAGATTTTATACAGTGTTTCCGGGGGATCACTATGCGGATCTTCGTGATGGAGATGTAAATGCACGATATCGCGGCGCCTATGACTACAAACATAAAAAATTTGAGGACATCGATGCCGAACGGTTTAAAAATGCACCGGCGGGGCTGACCGTGGTAGAGAATAACTTAAACCCGTATTATCTGGAAACACTGGTTGAACGCGAAGAGGAAATGTTTGATTACATGGTAACAACGGAATCGCTCAAATTTATCGAGGAAAGTGTGCAGCAGAACGTTCCGTTTTTTATTTACATCGGATTGGAAAAACCGCATCCGCGCTGGGATACATTCCAGCGGTTTCTGGATCTGTTTGATCCGGAAAAAATGCCCTTGCCGGAAACACGGAAAGAATGGCGGGAAAAAGGCATGCTGCCGACACATCTGGAGTGGATTCATAGCGGTATGAGTATGCTGGATGACAGGATAAAGAATGCAATGGCCGCATATTACGCATGTGTTGCCAGCATGGATGAACAGGTGGGGCGCATTACGGGGTTATGCACAGAACTCGGCATTGATGAGAATACAGTATTTGTTTTTACCAGCGATCACGGCGAGATGCTGTTTGATCACGGTATGTGCAGCAAACAGAACATGTATGAAGAAGCTGTCAATGTTCCCTTAATCGTGAAATACAAACAAATATTTAAACCGAAAACTCATTGTGCGGTGCCGGTTGGTCTTATCGATATTTTTCCGACGCTGGTAGATTTGTGCGGGATCGCGCGTCCGGCATCGCTGGAAGGCGTTTCCTTGCAATCAGTGATTAACGGGACTGCGCCATCAAGACTGGTTTTTTCAGAATTTTATGAAACAGGGTATATGGGATGGAAAGGACCGCAGGTGCCGATGCGCATGGCCGTTACTGATCAATATAAATACGTTTATACACACGGATGCATTGATCAGCTGTTCGACAGAGTAAAGGATCCGCAG
The DNA here is from genome assembly GCA_041656295.1 of Kiritimatiellales bacterium. Lineage (NCBI taxonomy): Bacteria > Pseudomonadati > Kiritimatiellota > Kiritimatiellia > Kiritimatiellales > Kiritimatiellales bacterium. Next base: position 194,585 of record JBBADV010000003.1, read on the forward strand.
GAGCTGGAGAATCTGGCGGTAAAATCCTTATACAATGAGACGTGCCGGCAGCTTAAATTCCTAACACTTGAGAGCTGGGAGCTGGACAACTATCCGCAACTGGAAATCCAGGCCGCCGCCGCTGAAAAGCACATTACATTGAACTGGCAGCCGGCCGGGGAAGGTGCGGTTTACACACTCTTCCGGTCTGATTCGCCGGATGCCTTAAAAGCAGTGCCGGTAGGGAAAAATATACGGCAGCTGACGTATACCGATTCATCCGTTAATGCCGGTGCGCACTATTCATACTGGGTGATGGCTGATGTCCCGTTGACGCAGGTGTTCACTGATAAGCTAGGGAAACAGCGCTACGGAACAACCCCGGTTTTGACGGCAAAGTATCCGCGCGTGCTGCCTGCCAGCGGGCGTGTGGATATTCAGGCGGTTCCGGGAGAAATACAAACGAAAAAATATGTGTCATGGAACGGCGGAACGTTTGAAGGGATCGACTGGATATGGACAGGCTATCCGTTGAGTATATCGAATGAAACGGCAGTGTGTTCAAATAATTCGTTTATTATTGCCCGGCAATGGCTGGATGGAAATTTTTCCTTCAGTGCGATGGTACGCACAACGAAATCCGGACCGAAAGCATGGGACATGGGTTCTGTTGTATTTAACTATACGGATTGCAACTATTTTTATCAGCTGACGCTAAAAAATAATCGAAGCATCGCGCTTGAAAAAATGAACGGTTCCGGACGGGCGATTCAAACGCTGCATGAGGTCGCTGTTCCGGGAGTCAATCCCAGGGAGTGGAATCGTCTCGGCGTACAAATGAGCGGTTCGGAAATTACAATCCTGTGCAATGATGTTCCGGTATCTGTCTTTACCGATCCCGATCCGCTGCCGCCGGGGAAACCGGGATTTTGTGTACTGCCTGAAATGGAATTTGAGTTTAAAGACGTCAGGCTGGGGAGCAACTGACGCATTCATAAGATTGCGTAAAAACAAACCGGTATCTGTGCGGCTGTAAAAGAATTTTTGCAGCCGCGGCTGTCCGCTTTCCGGTTGGTTACAGTGTGATAGATGGTTGTTAGAAAACGCACTGATTTTTTAGAAAAAAAAGATGAGAAAAATATATAAGTTATCCGATAATGAATGGACACTGACAGGAGTGACTCCGTACAGCTGGCAGTTTGGAATTTCCATGGAAACCGGTGTGAAGTTGAACTCTGAGCTGGATGCTGTTCCGGCGAAAGTTCCCGGTTCTGTGCAGTTTGCATTACGCAATGCCGGGATTATTCCGGATTGGAATTACGGGCTGGATGCGCTGCAGTGTGAATGGGTGGAAAACCGGCACTGGATTTTTGAAACAGAGCTGCCTGTTTTTCATCCGGATGCCGGCAGCAGATATATTTTGTGCTGTCAGGGTCTCGATCATGCCGGCTGGGTTTTAATAAACGGAATTCCGGCACATACATTTGAAAGTGCTTTCATTCCATATGAATTCGACCTTTCCGCATACCTGACTTCCGGACAGAAAAACATACTTCAGATTATATTTGATACGCCTCCCCGCTATCAGGGTCAGTTCGGTAAAACCGCCGATTATACCGTCCAGAAGCCGCGGTTTTATTATACATGGGACTGGATGCCGCGCATGGTTCAGATTGGAATCTGGGACCGGATTACACTGGAAGAACGAAAAGGATCAATTTTTAATTCTTTGTCTGCAACTACAACATCCTCCGGATTCACAGTTCACGGGGAAGTTTGCGGCGATCGCGGGATATTACGCGTTCAATTATTCGATGGGGAACAACTTCTTTTCAAAAAAAATATTCCGGTTGCCGGGTCGTTTTTTGAAACAGCGGATCATCTGCCTGTTGAACAATGGTGGCCGAACGGGATGGGAGAACAGAAGCTGTATCAATTATCCTGCGTTCTGATGGATGACGCCGGGCGGATTCTTGATCAATGGGATAAGCGGATCGGATTCAGAGATATTCACTGGGAACGGTGCGAAAATTCAGCTGATGATGCAGATCCATGGCTTTGTACGGTTAATAATAAGCCGGTGTTTCTGCAGGGAGTGAACTGGACGCCGGTGCTTCCCAACTTTGCAGACACTGTTCTGGAACAGTATGAACGGTTAATCAGTCTTTATCGAGACATGGGATGCAATATCCTGCGTATATGGGGCGGTGCAGCGCTGGAAAAAGAGATTTTTTATGAGTTATGCGACCGGGCAGGACTCATGCTATGGCAGGAATTTCCATTATCATCGTCAGGAACGGAAAGTATTCCGCCGTCCGATGAATACAGCCTGACAATGTTTTCAGCAGCGGCATACAGTTATATTATGCGCTTGCAGCACCACCCGGCGCTTATTTTATGGGGTGGCGGAAACGAATTAAATAGGCGGCAGGGCCGGGACGGGATGGGAACACCGTGTGACGGAACCGAGCCTTTGTTAAAAAGGTTTAGGGAACTGGTTGAGAAATTTGATCCAGGCCGGAGATTTGTTCCAACCTCACCGACCGGACCGGCTTTTTCTGCTGATGAAAAGAATTACGGTAAACATATACACTGGGATGTTCACGGGCCATGGAAAAACCCGTATGCGGATTTTTCTGAATGGGAGGCATACTGGCGCTCTGACGATGCACTGCTCCGCTCCGAAACCGGCGCGGCGGGAGCGAGTTCTGCCGAACTTATAAATAAATACAGAAAAGATATTATTGCGTTTCCGGCGGACGAAGCAAATCCTCTTTGGCGGCGGATGCCCTGGTGGAATGACTGGGCGGTATTTAAAAAAAATTTTGGCCGCACGCCTGTATCACTGGAAGAGTTTACTGTGTGGAGCACTGAATATCAGGCCTGTGAGCTCAAAGTAGCTGCACAGTATTGCAAAGCCCGTTTTCCGGAATGCGGCGGATTTATTATCTGGATGGGGCACGATTCATTTCCATGTACTGCGAACACATCAATCATTGATTTCGAGTTGAATCCAAAACCGGCTTTTTTTGTGTTGCGGGAGGTTTTTCGCAGTCCAGTACCTGCAACGTACGAAAAACAATTGAAGTAAAAATTTATGGAATGGATGAACAGTCTGCTTACGCAACACGTGCAAGGTATAAATCTCTGGGATATACTTATTATCGCAGTTTATTTTCTGGGGATCGTTTTACTGGGTATAAAATACGGAAAGAGCAAAGATACACAGTCCTATTTTTTGGCAGGACGGAGTATGACATGGCCGATCATCGGGATTTCACTTTTTGCAGCAAGTATATCCAGCTCAACCTTAATCGGACAGGCGGGGGAGTCCTACAACACCGGGCTGACGGTATTTAATTATAACCTGATATCTGTGACGGTTATGGTATTTTTTGCCGGTTTTTTTCTGCCGTTTTATATCCGGCAGGGAATTTATACGATGCCGGAATTTTTAGAACGGCGTTTCAGTGCTGCATCCCGGTATTATTTTTCGGGAGTAACCATTCTGGTAAATATTTTTCTGGACGCGGCGGGATCTCTTTATGCTGCGGCACTGGTCATGAAACTGATTTTCCCGGAAGCAAGCCTGATTTTACTTGCAGCTATATTTGCCGTTTTGGTTGCAGTTTATACGATTCCCGGCGGACTTTCGGCCGCAATCAGAGTGGATTTTATTCAGGGAATTATCCTGCTGGCCGGATCAATTATTATCACATTTGCTGCAGCGCGCGGCGGCGGCGCGGAATATGTCCGTCTGTTACTGTCCGATCCGGAAAATATGATGCTGCATCTCATCCGTCCGATGGATGATCCCACGGTACCGTGGCTTGGACTGATTATCGGAATTCCAGTGCTCGGATTTTTTTTCTGGGGCAATAACCAAATGCTGGTTCAGCGCTGTTTGACGGCAAAAAATGTGGACGAAGGCCGCAAGGGCGTACTGCTCGCCGGTGCATTGACATTATTTACTCTGTTTGTAATCCATCTGCCCGGCATCATGGCGCAGCAGCTGTTTCCGGGACTGGAAAAGGGGGATATGGTTTACCCTAAACTGGTGATTGAGTTGCTGCCGAATGTACTGATCGGATTTCTTCTGTCGGCACTGATTGCCGCATTAACCTCCTCGGTCAGCGGACTGTTGAACGCCGTAGCGACACTGTTTACAATGGATTTTTATGTGAAGATACGACCGGATCGTTCTTCCCGGCATCTTGTATGGGCGGGTCGTGCGGTTTCATTTATCGTGCTGCTGATCGCAGTCGCATGGGTTCCGATGATTGCCCGTTACAGCTCTCTTGTTACATACTATCAGGAAATGCTGTCGATGGTTGCGCCTCCGATCGTTGCTGTATTTCTAATCGGTGTATTTTGGAAACGGGCGAATGCCGCCGGTGCTTTCGCAGGGTTGATGGGGGGAATGATACTGGGGCTGATTGCGATTTGTTTTAAAATATCCGGTTGCGGGTCAGTTTTCGGAAACATACATTTTTTATTGACTGTTCCACTGTATTTCGGACTGAGTGCCGTGCTGATTATCACAGTCAGTCTGCTGACAAAATCCCCGGATATGAACGCGATTCGTGATTCGATCTGGACGCTGTCTTTAATGAAGACCGAGCTGGCCGAGCAGAAACAGTACCCTGTGTTAAAACGTTTTTTATTTTGGGGTGCAGTGCTGCTTGGACTTTGTATTGTTGAGCTGATTCTGTTCCGGTAACAATTGCAAACAGGAGATAATATGCTGAGGTTGGTTAAAGTATTTGGGTGCGCACTGGTCGCGCTTTGTACGCTGGCAGCAGAAAGTAAAGAGTTAACCCGGGCTGAAATGGTTGCACGGTATAACTATGTTGTCGGCATCCATACGATCGGTTCACAATACCAGTTTACAGAAAAAACCCGGCTGATTGAGACGGCGGATATCATTCTCGGAATGGGCTCCAATATCATAAAGTTTAATCTGGGTCCGGCATTCGGTCGCGATAATTATGCCGGAGCACACCCCGGGAAATTTAACAGTCTGGTTGAACTTGCGGAGTATGAGCCTTCTATCGCCCGGGTTTTTGATATGCCGTTTTATTACTATTTTCTTTGGGTGAATCCGATGGCTAAATCAGAATGGCAGTGGAGAAAAGATAAAAAACCGTTTTCTGAAAAAGATGCAAAAATCGAATATCAGGAGTTATATGATCTGACCTGTTACCTGCTGGAAAAATATTCCGGATCCGGAAAATCATTTTACCTCGGTCACTGGGAGGGCGACTGGCTGCTACTGCGCGGATATGACCGGACCATCGATCCGGAGCCGTGGTGTGTTCAGAATATGATTCACTGGCTGAATCTGCGGCAGAAGGCCGTGGATGATGCAAAACATGATACGCCGCATCATGATGTGGCAGTTTTTCATTACACCGAGGTTAATCTTGTCATTAAAGGAATGAATGGCGGACCTTGTTTAACAACAGAGGTTCTGCCGCATGTAAATGTCGATTTCGTTTCATATTCTGCGTATGACGCTCAGGCAAATCCTGAAAAGTCGGATATATTGTTTAAAGCGCTGAATTTCATCAAAAAACATCTTCCGGAGAAAAAAGAAATTTCCGGCCCTCGTGTCTTTATCGGTGAGTTCGGCTACAAAGGTGCGGCATTTTCTCCGGAAGTACAATGCCGTAACAGCATTGCCTTTATAAAAAATGCTGTTACCTGGGGATGTCCGTTTGTTCTTTACTGGCAATTGTATGATAACGAATTTGAAAATGGAAGGTATGAAGGATACTGGTTGATTGATGATAAAGGCGTAAAACAACCGGTATATTATATGCTTGAAGGGTATTACCGGAAAGCCAGAGAGTATCTGAGGAAAAATTTCGGAACCGACGGAACTCCGCCTGCGCCGGAGAAATTCATTCCTAAAATGAAAACATTATTAAAAGTAACAAATTAACTGTTTTTAATGCAGAACATTACAATCCAGGGGGTAGAATGGGAAAACCGATTCAATCGCCGGAAAACGATCCGGCGGTAAAACTCAGGATGACGGAAAAACTGGGATATGCCGCCGGCGATATGGCGTCGTGCCTCTATTTCGGCATATTCATGAACTTCCTCGCAATTTTTTATACAGATGTGTTTGGCATAACACCGGCGGCTCTGGGAACGATGCTGATTTTTACCAGGACCTGGGACTGGATTAATGATCCGATTATGGGGGCCATTGCAGATCGCACGAATACCCGGATGGGAAAGTTCAGGCCATGGCTGTTATGGATGATTCTGCCGTATATGACTCTGGGGATTTTAACATTCACTACGTTTAACCTGAGTCCGGTTATGAAAATCGTATATGCTTATGTGACGTATACGTTGCTTACGATGGTCTATACGGCAATTAACGTTCCTTACGGTGCCTTAATGGGCGTAATGACTGCTAAATCAGATGAACGGACAGTACTTGCATCATTTCGCTTTGTGGGCGCGAACAGCGGTGTTTTTACCGTAACTCTGCTTCTGCCGTATCTGGTAAAAACATTAGGACAGGGAAACGACCGGTTCGGTTATTCCGGAACGGCAGCTGTTCTGGCCGTGATGTCCGGTGTATTGTTTTTTATTACCTTTAAAACCAGTACAGAGCGCATTCGTCCAGTAGAGAAAAAATATCAGCCCTTACGGAAAGAGTTAGCAGAACTCTCCAGAAACGGTCCGTGGCTGCTGGTGATTACGCTGAGTATTCTGACGGTGCTTGGTCAGGCGATTCGAGCTACTACAACACTGCACTATTTTAAGTATGTGTCCGGACGGGAGGAGTGGGGTACCAGGCTTCTTTTATATAACAGTATCACCGCCGTGGCCGCCGTCCTGCTCAGTAAATGGATCTGTTCCGCAATCGGAGATAAAAAGCGGACGTATATCACGTTGAATCTGCTTTTTGCCGCGCTGTTAGCCTGGTTTTATTTTATCCCTGCTGATTCATTTAAATTAATGGTTGCAAATCAGATTTTAATGGCGTTTATCGCGGCGCCGATGATGCCCCTTTTCTGGTCGATGATCGCCGATACGGCCGACTACGGCGCAATCAAGTTCGGGCACCGCTCTACAGGCATCATTTTTTCCGCCGGGACAGCCTCGCAGAAAATCGGCTGGTCAATCGGGCCGGCTGTGGCGATGTGGATATTGGGAACGGCGGGGTATGTTGCAAATGCAAATCAGACGCCGGAAACAGTGCACACCTTGCGGTTGCTGATGAGTTTCGTTCCGGCAGCCTTTGCATTGCTTACAGCGCTGACAACCTGCTTTTATAAAATTGACGGAGAAATGGAAAAAGAGATCGAGAGTTCTTTGCGGATGTGCAACTTGAAGTCAGCGGCTGAAACGGATTAAAACCTGATAACCTTCAAACAGCAATCCAATTGAAGATTGCGGCTTTCACCGAACATCATTTTTTGACTGTCACTCATCAAAAATTTACATAGCAAAACATTTGCCGCCGGGATTATTCTTGCGACACAGGCTTAAGGAGATTGGGCGAAATAAATAAAAAGAGAAAACGATGAAGAAGGTTCGTTTAATAATAACTGCCGGGGCGATAGTATTGTGTGTCTGGCATGCGGGAATCTCGCAAACTGTTCAAAATCTAAATGTAGAGTTCTGGCAGACATCGCATGAATGGAGCGAAGCTGCGATTTGGCATAATGGACTCGAGCCCGCAGCATCGGGAAGTGCTGTTATGATGGCAGCTAAACCCGTCAACTATACGGTGACGATTTCCGGTGGCGCGGTAACAGTCCTGTCTTTCAAATCAAATTATCAGGCCGTCGGCACGGACTGGACTCCTGCGCTGCTGGTATCAACAAATTTTACAATTGATAATTTTTTAGAATTAGGCGTACAAGCAAATGGCGCTCTGGTTGTGGCGGATGGCGGAAACGTATTAATCAGTAAGAATGCCGCTCGTTCGCTTTTAGGTACAGGAGGGTATTCCGGGACTCTGACTGTAGAGTCCGGGGGTATTTATACAACCAGCGGACAGTTTTTGATCGGCACGGACGGAAACGTTACAGTTGACGGGACTCTGAAAACACTGCATGGCACTGTTACAAATGCATTAACCATCGAGGGTAACGGGTATCTTTATATCGGCGAATCCGGTGTGGTAGAACTTTCAGGCAACCGGACAGGCAATGCAATGTTGCAAGGATATATTGACAACGGTCAGATCTACGGCGCTGATGTGATAACGATGGCGTATGATTCCGTTGCTGATGTAACACGTTTAACCGTTGTGCCGAAAAAACCAGTCCGGTTAATTATTTTGAGTCACAATATTTTCAATACATTGGCATGTTATTCAGTAGTTTTTAATCTGCATATAAAACCGGATTCAGATCTATCGTGCAAAATGTCGCGCTATTTTTGACGTAAACGATTTCTTATTCTGGCGAATATGCAGTGATCCGCGGACGAAAAGACGATGATCCTTGTTCCCTCCGGGGAGTTTTGAATAACGGTAATAATATGCCTAATATAAAGTAGACAACAGAAAGGAGAACAAAACGTGAGAATATATAATAAACAGAATCTGTTTTTTAAAACAGTTGGCGCAGGAATATTGTCTTCTGCATTTTCATCCGGTATTGCATTCGGGGAGGAGTGTCCGGCGCCCAATTTGCTGGTCATTTTTCCGGATCAATTAAACCGAAATGTATTAAGCTGCTATGGAGGGCCGGTTCCAACGCCCAATATCGATCGTCTGGCCGCGGAAGGCGTTAAGTTTACTCAGGCGACCTGTCCAACGCCGTATTGCTCACCTTCGCGTATGTCATTAGAGACCAGTCTGTATCCGCACCAGCACGGTATAGTTCAAAATTGCGGATGGAAGCAGAATGGCATGACGCTCAATGATGAGACATATGCAAAAATTTTAAATCATTCAGGGTACAGCACGCATCATTATGGAAAATGGCATTTGGAACCGGTCCGCATGGGCGATACAATGCCGTATTATTCTGATCAGTATCGCCAGTTCCCTGAATATCGCGATGAAGTTTTGGAGCTGTTTAAAACACACAGAGGAACAGATCCTCTCGGATATCAGGACTGGTATGGGATCATTCTGCCGGTGGAGCTCAGTGACCCGATGAAAATTGCGATTAAATACAACGATTTAGAAAAAAAATGGGCTGACCGCACATTCGCACAGTTTGCAATGAAGCAGGGACGGTTCAGGCTGGGCGAAGAAGACGTGTTTGATAAACGTGTCGGAGATCGCGCGGTTAACATGATAAAAAAATGCAGCGGGCAGCAACAGCCTTTTATGATTACGGCCGGCTTCAACGTTCCGCACGATCCTTATGCGTTGCATTCGCCTTACTATGAAATGTTTGATCCTGATAAAATTGAGCTGCCGGCGAACCACAAAGTTCTCGAAGAGAGTTTTAAAAGGGATTGGGGGCGCCAGGTTGTTACACAGATGCGGGGACCGAACGGGGAAGAGACCGGTTTGCGCGAATTTATGCGCATTTATTATGGCGCAGTTAAATTTCTTGATGATCAGGTCGGACGCATTTTAACGGCACTGGAAGAGACCGGACAGATTGATAATACAATAATCATTTTTCTTGCTGACCACGGTGACATGGTCGGGGGGCATGGAATGGCCTGGAAAGAGACACGGTCATTTTATGAAGAGGTCGTGGTTATTCCGCTTATTATCCGTTATCCCCGGCTTATTAAGCCCCGGGTGAATGATGTCCCGGCAGAGACTCTGGATCTTATGCCAACGATTCTGGAAATGCTTAACCGCCCTGTTCCGGCACAGGCTGAGGGGAAAAGTTTAGTGCCGTATATGACCGGAACAAAAACTGCTTCAGATGCTTATCCCTATACATTCAGCGAACGGGTGGATGGGCATCCCTCCGGATTAAGAGAGGTGCTCCCGGACACCAAGGGCAGCTTTATGATTCGGGGAAGAGGATTCAAATACATGATCTATCCCGACGGAACAGACTACCTGTTCGATCTTAAAAAAGATCCCGGAGAGGTTGCCGATCTTGCTGATAAATCGAAATATCTTCCGGTGAAAAAAGAGATGTTCGCAGAGTTGAATGCATGGCTGGAAAGAACCGGATGGAGTGGAGCCCCGGCAGGAGGTGGAAAGACATTTTAATGTTTACGCTGTATTCGTGACGATTTGCGTCTGATCGCACAAAAAATTATTCCAGGCGTACCTTACATAGCCGGCGCTGGAAGATCGTCTCTTTCAGTGCCGGTTATTTAGCATTTTTTGCCGGGATGCTGCGCAGAAATGGATGAAGCTTAAATAACAATCCCGCCGGTGATCACATCAGCAATTCACTCATTAAATGTGTGCTTTTTACGGTAATTTGAGGGTGACACCCCTCTAAAATGTGAAAAAACACGGGTCATTTGCCCGGCGGAAGAAAAGCCGGCCTGTTCCGCAATGTCCTCCATTTTCAGTCTGGCAGAATCCAATAGAAGTTTTTCAGCCTGCCGGATGCGGCAGTTGCGCAACTCTTCCGCCATGGTATGTCCGACATGTTTTTGGAACGCGGCGTGCAGCCAGCGATAAGACATCGGGATTTCCCTGCATAACTCTTTAGTTGTCACCGGTTCCCGGTAACGTTCCCGTATTTGACCCAGTGCGGCGACAACATGCGGATGTTCAATCCCGAGCAGATCGCTGCTTTTGCGCATAATCACTCCTGTCGGCGGCACCAGTAATGTCCGCCTGGCCGGTTTTTTCCCGCTCATAATGCGGTTCAGCAGAGCCGCCGCCTCATATCCCTGTCTCTCAAGATCCGTATCAATGCTGGAGAGGGGAACAGGGGCAAAATCACATAGCAGATCGTCATTATCCGCTCCGAGGACCGCAACATCATCCGGAACACGCAATCCGGCGTTTTCACAGGCTTGTAAAACTTCGACACCCCGGTCATCGAATTCAGTAATCACCGCCAGTGGTTTAGGCAGCTGTTTTAAACGTTTTCCCAGCCAGTCAATACGCATGGCACTGCCGGCGTTCCGGTTTTTATTTGCGGCAATCCAGTTTAATTCGTGGAGTTCGGCAGTTGGTTGAGACCGAAGCGCCTTGCAGAATTCTGTCGCCCGCATTTCTTCTACGGGTCCGCCGGAACAGATATAATAGGCGAAATGTTTAAATCCCCTGGCGCTGAAATGCTCCACCGCCATTTCAGCCATAATTTTATTATCACAGAAAACACGCGGAATATGCGGCTTTGCAACGGGACTGATACTTACGGTGGGAAGATTCAGTGCCAGAATCTGTCTGTCCAGTTTATCATCAACTCCCAGCACACAGATCACGCCGTTTCCCCGCCAGTATGGCGGAACAGTTCCTGTCCGTTCCATTTCAACATTGAGGACCCACCGCACTTGATTTGCATAACGCGCAACGCCGCGTTGCAACAGGTAGGAATGCCAGCCCAGCGCCAGTAAAACCCGTTTTCGTTTTTTAATTTGTGTCATCTGTTTTTTTTAACATGTCTGTTTTTATCAAGTCAACGTCTGTATGCTCCTGCGGCATTCGTTGTTCTCTGGAAGAGCACAGCTCATCGTCTCAATGTATTGCAGATCAGCGTCGTTATATTATTCATCACATCCTTTTTTGACAGATAGTCGTCAAAATTTTACATGGTAAAAAAATTGACGCTGGACGATATTTCATGCCGCAGACAACGGAAAAATCAGCGGAGCAGGTGGAATTAAGCGATGAAACACAAGGAGAAGTCATGAAGAGAATTCGTTTAATAATAACCGTCGGGATGATCGTGCTGTGTGTTGGACACACGGGAGTCTCGCAGCAGCCTACTGTTCAAAATCTGGATGCAGCGTTCTGGAAGAGATCGCATGAATGGAGTGAAGATGCGATTTGGAATAAGGGAATCAAGCCCTTGGCATCGGGAAGCGCTACGATGATGGCCGCGAAACCCGCCAATTATACGGTGACTGTTTCCAGCGGTGCGGTAACAGTCCTCTCTTTCAAATCAAATTATCAGAACCCCGGCACGGACTGGACTCCTACGCTGCTGGTATCAACAAATTTTACAATTGAGAAGTTTTTAGAATTAGGCGTGCAGGCGAATGGCGCTCTGATTGTGACGGATGGCGGGCACGTATCTTTACGTAGCGGACGCTCGTGTTTTGGAGCGGGAGGATATTCCGGGGCTTTGACTGTAGAGTCCGGCGGAATTTTTGAATGCAGCGGTGCATTTGAGATCGGCGAAAAAGGTACGGTTAAGGTTAACGGTATATTAAAATCGCTTTACCCGGTTTTTAATACTTCATTGTCCATTAGTGAATCGGGACGCCTGTATATTGGTAAAGACGGCAAGGTTATTCTGCGCGGAGATCTTACTGCGAACGGAACGCTGCTGAAATATATCAGCGACGGGAAGATCAGCGGAGCAGGTGAAATCAAACCGGCCTATGATATCGTGTCGGGTCAGACGCTTTTAACTGCAGAGCAGTGATTGTAAATCAATTATATAATTTCATAAACAGATGTTGGTTGAAGTCGATAGGACGGAGTTAACTATAACACAAGGAGAAGTCATGAAGAGAGTTCGTTTAATAATAACCGTCGGGATGATCGTGCTGTGTGTTGGACACACGGGAGTCTCGCAACAGCCTACTGTTCAAAATCTAAATGTGGAGTTCTGGCAGACATCGCATGAATGGAGCGAAGATGCGATTTGGAATAATGGAGTCAAGCCCGCAGAATCGGGAAGTAATGTTCAAATGGCAGCGAAACCCGTCAATTATACGGTGACGATTTCCGGTGGTGCGGTAACAGTTCTATCTTTCAGATCAAATTATCAGACCGTCGGCACGGACTGGACTCCTACGCTGCTGGTATCAACAAATTTTACAATTGATAACTTTTTAGACTTAGGCGTGCTGGCAAATGGCGCTCTGGTTGTGGCGAATGGCGGGAACGTGCTAATAACCAAAAATGCCGCACGCACGCTTTTAGGAACGGAAGGGTATACCGGGACTCTGACTGTAGAGTCCGGCGGTATTTATGAAACCAGCGGACGGTTTTTGATCGGTACGAACGGAAACGTTACAGTTGACGGGACTCTGAAAACACTGCATGGCACTGTTACAAATGCATTAACCATTGAGGGTAACGGGTATCTTTATATCGGCGAATCCGGTGTGATAGAACTTTCAGGCAACCGGACAGGCAATGCAATATTGCAAGGATATATTAATGACGGTCAGATCTACGGTGCTGATGCAATAACGATGGCGTATGATTCTGTTGCTGATGTAACACGTTTAACCGTTGTGCCTGAGCCGGGGTCTGTCGTGCTGTTTATCGTCGGTTGCTGGATCTTTTTATCAGCCAGAAAATCGTTGCATAAAGCCTGCCAGACGTTTTAGGGCATTTTCTGCTCAAGGAGAGAACACATTGATCATATGGAGCCTGCATTTTGCGGGCTCTGAAGGATAGATATTATGAAACAGAATACAGCAAGAATGTTAGCAAAAACAGTTGGTCTGGGTGCCACAGTTCTGGCTAAAACCGGATTTTCATTCGCCGTTACAGTGACCGCCCAGGAAAAGCCGCCGCCGAATATTCTGTTTATCTGGACGGATGAGCAGAATTTCGGAATGTTGAGCTGCGAAGGAAATAAATACATTCAAACGCCGAATCTTGACAGACTGGCCAGAGAGGGTGTTTTGTTTTTAAATTCGTTTTGTACCTATCCATCCTGTTCCCCGTCCCGTGCGACGGTTGTTACCGGCGCATATGCGTTTAATCATAATCTGTGTGATAATGTTCATGCAGACAGGGGTCTTGAAGGAATAACACCGCTGGACGGGTACCGGCTTACTGAAGAATATTTGCAGGATGCCGGTTATATGGTTGGGCATCGGGGCAAGTGGCATACCGGATCAAAAAGAGACTGGGGCACCTGTTTTACGGCCGACCCGGATTTTTCCGAAAGCTATTGTCCAACATGGGTTAAAAACACCAAACCGCAAATTTTGCAGGAGTTTCCCTGGGACCGGACAACGAAAACCGGCAAGGGCGGTTATGTTAAAGGAAAAACTGACGAGCCGACGCGCTTAACTCCCAGCTGGCAGGCCGTGTTTGACAGAGGACAGCTGCCGGACTGGGCCATTGTTGGCGAGATGCTTATTCCGTCTGAAATGACAATGGAATATTCCATCATAGAAGATTCAATTCAATTTATAGAAAAAAACAAAGACCGGCTGTGGACGCTGACTGTATCAATCAGCCCGCCGCATGATCCGTGGAACGTGCCGGAGCCGTATTATTCCGACATTGCCATGCCGCTGGTGGATAAGATGGAGATTCCGGGAAACGCTGATCCGGATGATCATCGAAGCAGTATTTCGTGGCGCGTAGGCCAGCGCGTTGATGACCGTGGTATTCAGGAATATATGGCCATTTATCACGCACAGGTTGTGATGATGGATGAATATATCGGCAGGGTTTTAGACACGCTCGACCGGCTGAATTTAACGGAAAATACATTGGTTATTTTTACATCCGATCACGGTGATATGCTTGGACTGCACAAGAATCTGGGGAAAATCAACAATAACCTGTATGATCGACTGTTCCACACGCCATGCATCATCCGTTATCCCGCCGGGATAAAGGGCGGGAAGGTTGTAAACAAGCCGGTTATGCATGTGGATTTTAAGCCAACCATGCTCGATTATGCCGGAATTTCTCTGCCTGATAATCTGGACGGGAAATCGTTACGGCCGTTGATAGAAAAAACTGATGCTGAATGGCGTGATTATCATCTATTAGAAAAATTTATGGAAGTTGTGCGGAACCCGGACCATACATTTGTAGAAAACGGTTTTTACTATGCAATAGGGATCAGAGATGAAAATTATAAATACATTTATACCCGGTTTAATAATAAGGCCAAGAATGATCAATACTGCGGCCCGCGGTTTATAGACGTAAAAAATGATGCCTTTGAGGAGAGGAATCTGTTTAAGGACTCGAAATACAGAACGCAGATTAAAGCGTATCATGCCAAACTCCGCAGCGTCCTTGAAGAAAACGGTTTTCCGTTTCTGGACGAGTATGCAGTTGATCCCTGGTCGGAAAGATAGAGCATTTAATTTCAGATTCACCGTTTCCGGAACAATTTAATTAATGATAAGGAAGGGAGAAATAATGTTTGCATTTGGAACGCAGTACCATCGTCCGCCAACACCAAAAATGGATAAGTGGGAAAACGATTTTAAAACGATGAAAGACCACGGATTCAATATGGTTCGCGGCTGGGCAATGTGGGGCTGGCTGAATCCAAAAGAGGACGTTTTTGATTTTTCAGAACTGGAGCGGTTCTGCGATCTCGGTCTCAAATATGATATTAAAACGATTCTTCTGGTGAATCTCGAAAGCACACCGGCCTGGCTGTATAAAAAATATCCTGAAACGTTGTATACTGACCAGCGTGGTATAAAGGTTGTTCCGCATACGGTTCATAATACCTGCTGCGGCGGATTCCCCGGGCATTGTTTGCACTGGCCGGAGATACAGGGAAAAGCGGTTGAGTTTATTGAAGCGCTGGTTAAAAAGTTTGCCGGGCATCCGGCGCTTTACGGGTGGGAGCCTCATAATGAACCGTTGCATGAGCCGGCACGGTATTATCGCGACGGAAACGGAGAGCTGTTCTGTTACTGTGATAAAACGCTGGAAAAATTTATCGAATGGCTCAAAGTTAAATATAATAATGAGATTAACCTATTGAATCAGATCTGGCAGCGCCGGTACGGCTTTTTTGATGAAATTATTCCGCCGGTTGAACGGGGCAGTTACTCCGATTGGGCTGACTGGCGGCTTTTCCATATCGAAGATCTCGTTGAACAGGATAAATGGAGAACACAGGTAATCCGCGATAATGATCCGGATCATCCTGTAATGATTCACACCCGCTCTGCATCTTCCGGACGTAATATTGTTTTTGATTGCACGGATGACTGGAGGCTTTCGCAGTTCGTGGATAGTTTTGGGTTTGCCAGCTTTCCGGCGGAGGTTTCGATACTGGATCATGCCATGGCCGGAGACATCAACCGGGCAGCGGCTCAAGGGAAAGAATTTTGGATGCATGAACTTGCATCAGGACCGTATGGAATAGGGCTGGATATTCCGCCGGTTGATTTGCCGGGCGATCGTGTCGCCGGCTGGGCGCTGACAACAATTGCTCAAGGGGCAAAAGGATTGTTGATGTGGCAGTTCCGGACAGAGCAGTTTGGTGCTGAATATGGATTTAATCTTGTAAACCTTGACGGTTCGCCTAATCAGCGCTTGAAAGCTGTGGAACGTGTCGGGCGGCTGATGCTTAATAATGAAGCACTGTTTGCACGCATGAAACCGCAGCCGGCGGAAATAGCGGTCGGCTATTCCCCGATGAATCCGCTGATGTTGTATGTCGCCGATGGGTCGGTGGCTGCGTTTGACCATTCGTATCTGGGTACTTACCGGATGCTGTGTAATGCAAATGTGTCGTCCGTGGATATTGTCCGGTTGGATATTCAGGCTGTGGATGATGATTTTACACGCTATAAAGTGCTGTATATCCCTCTTGCGCTGTGGATGGATGAGAAAACTGCAGAAAAAATCAGACAGTTTGTTGAACAGGGCGGAACAGTGATTTCTGAGCCGTCGCTGGCGTTGATTGAAACCGATTATTATTCTGCAGATACAGTTCCCGGCATGGGATTGCATGAGGTGTTTGGCTGCCGGCGCGAAATCATGGGCAACACAAAAGATACCCCCGTAACGATTCATGTTGATGGGGGGCGTTTGACTGCACGCTTTTTGCGCGAGATATTGATTCCTGAGAGTGCAGAAGTTATCGGAAGGTATGAAACCGGCGAACCTGCCATCACACTGAATCATTACGGGAAAGGAAAAGCGGTCTATTTCGGATCAAACGTTTTCAATCAATATTATCATTCACCGGCGGCAGAGGTCTGCAATTTCTTTGAAAAGCGTTTTCACGCCGGCATTTCACGCTGGGCGGCGACGAGTGCATCAGAACAGACATTTTTGAAAATCATGGAAGCCGACGGAGCACGGATTGTATTTCTTTTCAACATAACCGATCAGGCTGTCGATACATGCCTGACCGTTAATGCCGATGTTGCAAATGCTAATGATATTTACAATGAATGTGTCATTGCATTTGAAAAAGACGAGGCAGGGGCAAAAGCGGTGATACATCTCGATCCTTATGCATCTTGTGTTTTTCTCTTCGAAGGAATATAAGCAGTATATATAACAGGATTATTCAGTTCGCAAAGGAACCGGCGTGCATAGAACACAATGAATAATATTGTCCGGAACACAAAATCTGCGAAAGTCGGCGCGATATGATATTGCCATCACGTTTTTCGTGCAGGATAAGAATAATGATTTTTCTGATTCACACCGTATGCTTGTGTCGGGCCGGCTGTGTCTGTGCGCAAATATTTACGGTATTTGAAGATGTGACTGAACAGGTCGGACTGCATTTGAAAACTCCCGCTGATCTGAATTTGCAGGCAACCTGGATTGATTATGATCAGGACGGTTGGGTCGATTTATTTGTAGGCGGGAAGTTGTGGCGGAATATCACCGGGGAAAAATTTGTTTTACAGGAAATTCCGCCGCAGATGAGAACAGCATGCATTTGGGGTGATTTCAATAATGACGGATATCCGGACGCCTATTGTTATGCAGCCAGGACCCTTTTTATTAACAATCATGGCCGTTCATTTGTTCAGGCGAAAGAAAAACTCCGGTGGAATAATGCGGCCGTAAGCAATTCGATTGGTGCTGCCTGGGGGGATTTTAACAGCGACGGTTTTCTGGACCTGTTTGTTTCCGGATATGAAAATGAGGATAGAACGGTGATCTCGGATGATGTTGTCATGATAAACCGGCGCGGTAAATATCTTGAATCTGTCAAGGCGGAAACCGGTTCTCCGGCACGCGGGGTTGTGATGTGTGATTTCGATCAGGACGGCGATCTGGATATTTATATTTCCAACTACCGGTTAAGCCCGAATACTCTGCTGATTAATGATGGTAACGGAGGTTTTAAAAACAAAGCTGCAGAATATCATGTGCTTAGTACGGAACGAGGATGGCAGGGAGGTCATTCCACCGGTGCGTGCTGGGCGGATTTTGACAATGACGGTTTTTTCGATCTGTTTTCTGTAAATTTTTCTCATCGCGGTGAACAGTGGGGCAGGGATGGAATTCAGCCGGAATCAGATTTCTTTCGGAATAAAGGACGCTCCGGCGGGTTCCGGTTTGAAGACAAGGGAACTTGTGGGGTTTTCTGGCAGGAGTCGTATGTGTCGGCAACAACCGGAGATTTTGATAATGACGGTTTTCTGGATGTATATATGTCCACTGCATATCCGCGTGACCACGGCGTATTGTTCCGGAACAACGGGGATTGGACATTTTCGGATGTTACCGGCACCGCAAATCTTGGCGAAATTAAAGAGACATATCAGACGGCGGTCGCAGATTTTGATAATGATGGACATTTAGATTTGTTTTCCGGCGGCCGCCTGTTCCGGAATCAGGGGACATCGCATCAATGGTTGAAAGTACGGTTGACAGGGAGCGGAAATGTGCCGCAACTGGCAATCGGCAGTCAGGTCTATTTGTCCGATGGAAACCGGATTTACAGTCGTCAGGTTGAAAGCGCTGTTGGGCATTTAAATCAAAATGATTTTATCATGCATTTTGGACTGGGTGAAAATCCCTCTTTTCCGCTGAAACTGAAAGTTATCTGGACAGACAGAAGTGTACAAACCATGCAGATCATAAATGCAAATCAATTGATCATAATCAAAAAACAGGAAAAATAGTCACGTCGAACTGAAGCCGCACTCAGTGGTCGATACCGGAATTACATTTTTTAATTTCTCTTCGTTAATACCTTTGGAATACTTTTTATTGGGGCAGGCATCGATAGCCGCTAAAACCTCATCCGACTCTCTGTTCCGGTTTGATCTATCCGCAACAGCATTGTTACCGTGCCATCATTGAAACGGAACTCACATTCTTTTAAAATCAACAGAAACCATACTCCAGGAGATCGAAACATGGATTAACGCCTATCCGTGTAAGATATTGAATTTTAAAACAGCGGAAGAACGGTTCACCCGGGGAATCGCGGCATGAATCAAAAAGTTTCAACCGGACACTTGCTTTTACAATCTACCCCGCGCCGGAAAATGCAGATTTTTCTGTACATTACGCTTTACGTTTACCGGCGGTTGGTTATTCTACATAGCTCAATTTTAGAGGAGTAATCCAATGACAATGCATTCCAGTTTAAAGAACGCTGCAAAAATGGAAATTAAACGCAACGTCCTGAAGCGGTTTGAGCGCGTTGATAAGCTCAAAGTCGAAGGCAAATGGCAGGACGGTGACCGCGGTTTCGGTCTGCCGAAAACCAAGCCCGAATAAACCGCTGGCGGTTTGCAGGAATTTAAGCTCCGGTTCGCCGGAGCTTTTTTGTATTTAACAAAGAGGCGGACATTAGGAAGCCGGAATTAATATTGGTGACCGTTGACTCATTTAAAATATGATTCGTTTACAAAAATATTTAGCAGAGTGCGGTGTGGCGAGCCGGCGGGCGGCAGAAGAGCTGATTACCGCCGGTCTGGTTCAGGTGGACGGCAAAACAGTGACGGAACTCGGCACAAAAATCGATCCGGCGGTACAGACGGTGGTTTGCAACAGCAAGCCGGTGGCGCGCGAAGAAAAAACCTGGATTATGCTGAATAAACCGGCCGGTGTGATTTGCACTTCCGCCGACCCCGAAGGACGCGAGCGCGTGATTGATCTGCTGCCGGATGCCCCGGGCCGGCTTTACACTGTCGGCCGTCTCGATGTAATGAGCGAAGGCCTGATTCTGGTCACAAACGATGGCGAACTGGCGCACCGGCTGATGCATCCGCGCCATGCGATTGAAAAAAAATATCAGGTCTGGATTGACCGTGAATTAACATCACCGGAAGTTGACCGGATGCTGAAAGGGCTGAGCTGTCGCGGCGAAAAACTGCGTGCATTGAAGGTTGAACCGCTGAAGCGGCTGATTGCAAGTCAGCCAGGGTATACGCTGACGCTCGGCGAAGGGCGTAACCGGCATATCCGCCGGATGATGGATGCGCTCGACCGGCAAGTAATCCGGTTAATGCGCGTTTCGATTGGTCCGTTGCGACTCGAAAAACTGCGTTCCGGTGAATACCGGAATCTTGAGAACTGGGAAGTTGAAAAACTGAAAAAGGCTGTAGGCCTATAGTATATGCGGCGGGGGGATGCTGCGTCTGTATTTTCTACAAAACCTTAATCGTCTGCTCAAATGTCACATCGCTCTTTTTAATTTCATCCGGCGAACCGAGTACGGAGATTGCGGTATCGCCGACGGAGAGAAATTCTCCAAACTGCCGGAAATTTTCGGCGGTGGCTGCAAGCATTTCATCGCGGCGCTGCTGGCGTTTTTCATCCGTTTGTCCGGTCAGATAACGAACCGTATCCGCAAACCCTTTGGCATCCGGCAGAAGATAGGCGTCAACGCTGCCGATAGCGCCGATCAGCGCGCGGGTGAGTTCGTCATTGTCCAGCTGAAGATTTTTCAGGAAGTCCGCCGTTTCTTTATAAACACGCAGCGTGGCGTCGAGATTCGGGTCGCGATAGGATGCAAAGGTGAATGCGCCGCAATTCGGATCGAAATCACATACTGCGCCGTATGCGCCGCCTTGTACACGGATTTTTTCCCACAGCCAGGCCGTATGCAGATATTTGGTGATGACAAGCGCAGAGCCGTGTGCCTGATAGCCGTTTGTAAACAAATTGGTTCCCAGTCCGACATAATTCACGCGTGAGGGAATGATCAGCGCTTCGGCTTTTTCCGGGGTACTGAAAAAGTTCCACTGTGTAACTCCGGCAGTGATCGCCGGGAATTTTTTAAGAAATGCATTGGACTCTTTTTCAATTCCAGCGCGATCTTTCTCGTCAGCCGTGATATTGATAATCAGTCCGCCGGAAATCAGTTTCTGCAAAATCGTTTCGAGTTTAGCAGCGATACCGGTCCAGTCTTTTTTTACCAGTTTTTCGACGGCGCGATGGAAAAAAAGAGCATCGATTCCGCTGAGTATTTCAGCGGTGCGGTGTGCTTCGTGATAATGTGCTTTCAGTCGCGACAGTACGGCGGAATGTCCGGAAGGGATGAGTGCGCCTTCCATTTCAGCTTTCTGTTCGAGCAGAATTTCGCGAAAGCGTTTTTTATTATCAAATGCCGGTGCAAAGAAAATATCACTGAAAATTGCGAACAGTTTTTCGACTTGTCCGCTCATACACTTGCCGCGCAAAAACAGACGGCCGACGGCAGCAGATTCTTCTTGCGGCGCGGCAGCAAACGGACAGGTATAAATCCCTCCGGTAACGCGCGCAATCCGGCGCGAAAATTCCGCAAAATCTTCTTTCTGCGTTCCCATTTCGAGCAATGCACTGCCGAACAGTGACACCCAGGGAAGCTCTTCGGCGTCGAGTACATGCAGATTTAAACCGATGTCGACATAAACAATGCCGCCGGTAAAAATGTTGTGAAACAGGACATCGGCATTATCACGGTGTTCAATATCACGCGGAATGACATGAATGTTTTTTTGCAGATCGTCGCGGCGGAGCAGCGGCAGTGAATGGATCGCCTCCGGCGAATCCGGCGTTGTTTGCATATCCAGCAGGCGCGCGGCAGCATTCACTGCGCGCTTGATTTCATCGGGGATCATTTTTTCTTTTATTCTGGCCAGGCGCTCTTTTTCTTCGGTCTCATCGCGTGCGGCCTTACCGGAATCGGGAATAAATTTAACGGTGGCACGGTGCGGATTTTTCAGTAAAACATTTTCGATGAGTTCTTCAAAATAGCGCGGATTACCGGCGATCTCTTTTTTGAGCTCAGCAAGCGGGAATTCGTAGGCGGCGAGACCGAGCGGGTCCCCGCCGTAAAGCCATGTTTCCAGCATGTTAAGCATGATGGAAAGCCCCTGCGGGAAACTGCCATGATTATTTTCACGTAAATCAAATTCAAACGAATTGAGCGCCGCTGCGATATCGCCGTGATTGATTCCGGTTTGAACGAGATGGCTTAGTGTATCAAAAATCAACAGTTCCACTTTTGCGAGATCATCCGGTTCGACGCCCTTCATGCCGATTGACCAGGCGGGCTGGCGCAAATGTGTGTCGAGTCCGAAGCCGGAAATATCCTCACCAAGGCCGGATTCAATTAATGCTTTACGCAGCGGCGAGCCGGAGTTTCCGGTGAGAATCTGGTCAAGCATGACGAGTGCAAAATGCAGAATACCGTCGGGAATGACCCAGTTGACGGTGATGTATGCTTTGGAATCTTCTTCGCCGGCGGCATATGACTCCGTGATTTCCACCGGCGTCGAAAACGGTTTTTGCAATGGAACAGATGTATCCGGCAGTATGGCCGGCGATTTAAATCCATCGAGATATTCGCCAAGAATTCTCAGGCGGCGCGCCGGATCATCGTTGCCGTAAAAAAAGATACGCGCATTCGCCGGATGATAATACTGTTCGTGAAAGTCGCGAAATTGCTGATAGGTGAGCTCCTGGATTTTTTCCGGATTTCCCCCCGAATCAAGCCCGTAGGTGGTGTCCGGGAAAAGCGCCTGCTGTGAGCGTTCGATTAAAAGGGTGTCCGGCGATGAATAGACGCCTTTCATCTCGTTATACACCACACCTTTAATCGTCAGCGGAGCGCCGGAATTTTCGAGTTCATAGTGCCAGCCTTCCTGCTGGAAAAACGCCGGTGTAATGCGCGGGAAAAAAACCGCATCGAGATATACATCCACCAGATTATAAAAATCCTGCTCGTTCTGGCTGGCAACCGGATAGACGGTTTTGTCCGGATAGGTCATCGCATTCAGAAATGTTTGCAGCGAACTTTTCAGCAGCTGAACGAACGGATCTTTCAACGGATATTTGCGTGAGCCGCACAGCACGGTGTGCTCAAGAATATGCGCAACGCCGGTGGAGCTGTCTGGCGGGGTGCGAAATGTGATTCCGAAAACTTTGTTATTGTCGTTATTTTCAACTGAAATATATTCCGCGCCGGTCGGTTCGTGCCGGTATTCTTTTACTGTTCCATTAAACTCTTTTACGAACAGTTCGCGGATCAGCTTAAAGTGGTTTGCGCCGTTTTGCATAAAGCCGGTGAGAGTAGAATTTGCGTATGCTGGAATCAAGTACAGTGAACTTTAGATATTTCATCCGGGTAAGCGAAAGGTTTAGTTTTACGGGAAAAGAACAGATGCTTTTTCAGTGGGTGCATGGTTTTTGAAAAGGTGTGAATACGCGAAAAGAGCAAAGCCGCGTGCGCCGGAGGAACGGACGGTGTTGATCTGCCGCCGGATTTCAGCGGGTTCAGCCTTGCAGTCGATTCCGATAACCAGCTGAGTCGCAGTGCAGCGTTTGCCAAGTGCATTGCGCAGGCGGTTGAGACGGATATCAAAAAGCCGGGCGTTGTAATTCATCGGTACGATCCAGTCGACTTTGCGTTCGCGTGCCCATTTTTTACTGTCCTGAAAAGCGTCGTTGTAACCGTCGTTTAAATCGGCGAGAACACTGGACGAAAGGATAGCTTGCGGGCCGCGCCGGGCTTTGAAAACAGTGCGCAGATTGTCGACGGTGTGCGTAATGGATGCCCGCCGGAAACTGTTCCAGTGATCGCGCGAAATGTCGCTGCCGAATGATTTTTTTACGGCGGTGAGCGTGGCTTCATCGTACGTAAAATCGGAGTGTGCTTTGATCTCATCGGGCGTGGCGGTTTTATAAATTTCGCGGGCAACATCTTTGTAATCATACGGGAAACGGATGTAGTCAAGATGCAGTCCGGCGAGATCATAGGCTGCGAGTTCGGCGGCGATGCGCGCGAGATGACGCTGAACTGCGGGATTTGCCGGCGCGAGGAAATTGTACCAGGCACTGGTGGCGCGCATACGCGTGCCGGTCGAATCCACCATAAACCAGTCGGGGTGCACCGCCCACAGCTGTCCGGATTCCGCCGGCGGATCAGCAAATCCGCGCCAGCCGGGCAGCACATTAATATAAGCGTGCAGGTTTAATCGGTGCCGGCGTGCTTCAGTAGCGGCGATTTTTAGCGGATCAAAACCGGGGTTTTTACCGGTATCGGCCGCCGAGTTTCCGGCGAGTTCCCACGCCCACGGCTCGATTTTACTGGGATAAAAAACGGTGGCATTGCCTCGCACCTGAAAAAAGACATCGGTGAATCCGGCACGTGCACAGTTGGACATAATTGCGGCGACATCTTCCGGCGTTTTATAATCGTAACGCACAATCCAAATGGCGCGCACTTCCGGCAGCTTGACTTGCGCCCCGCCGGAAAAAAGCAGGAGCAGAAGGCCGATCACCGGTATTTTCAGGAAACAAACTTTCATGCCAGCACCATAGCGGTGAAATTTGAAGGTTAAAATCTGAATTTTTATAAACCAAACCCGAAGTTCTGCCTGTTACGGCACCGTTACTTGCAGAACCATGATTTCAGTTTCCGGCGCGATGGAATATTCCCCGGGTACCGCCGGAATCAACCACGATTGTCCCGGCAGCAGTTCTTCGGAAACGCGTCCGGCGGCTGTGTTCCAGCAGATTTTTCCGCCGCCGGCGGCAATAAACAGCGCGTGGAATGTTGCGCCGGTTACGGGAAATGCGGTTTGTTCATTCAGTTTAAACTGTGCGAGCCGGAAGTACGGCGATGCGCAGACTGTCGTTCCGTCCGGCGTGCAGACCGGATTGCCGTTATGTTCCCAATCGATCACCTGCAGTGCCTGGTTGATATGCAGCTCCCGGCTTTTCCCGGCGGCATCGACGCGATCCCAATCATAGACACGGTAGGTGGTATTTGAATTCTGCTGGATTTCTAAAATCAGACAGCCCTCACCGATTGCATGCACGCGCCCGCCGGGAACATATACTGCGCCACCCTGTTTCACCGGAATTTTCTGCAGAATATCGGCAAAGGTTTTATTTTCCAGCGCGCGCATAAATTCGGTTTTGCCGATGCCGGATTTTAAGCCGCAATAAATATACGCCGGCTCGGCGTCGCCGAGAAAATACCACATTTCGCTTTTCGCCTGACCGTTTACGGCGGCGGCAGTCGCGTCATTCGGATGCACCTGTACGCTGAGGTTTTCACGCGCATCAATCAGTTTAATCAGCAGCGGAAAATCGTCGCTTTTCACATTCGTGCCGAGCAGTTCGTTTTTCTGTGCCGGTAAAAGGTCGGTGAGCGTTTTGCCGGCAAGCGGACCGTTGGCAATTTTAGTAGCGCCGTCCGGATGTGTTGAAATTTCCCATGATTCCGCGTACGTACCGGCGGGCATATTGCGGTGGAAAATTTGCGGGATACGGCTGCCGCCCCAGATATAATCTTTATATACCGGCA
This sequence comes from Kiritimatiellales bacterium, assembly GCA_041656295.1. Taxonomy (NCBI): domain Bacteria; kingdom Pseudomonadati; phylum Kiritimatiellota; class Kiritimatiellia; order Kiritimatiellales; species Kiritimatiellales bacterium. The sequence goes on from JBBADV010000003.1 coordinate 220,096, forward strand.
CAAACCGTAAAGGATAAAGTTTTTCCATCTTCGTTCCTGTTTTTTTCTGGTTTCGTTTTTCGGGATGATTAAAGTGCTGAGGTTAAGCATGAACGAAATTACCGTCCAGACAAAATCGCGCACCGCCTTCGTTGACATCACCGCCGATGTGCAGCGGTTTGTCGCGGCAAAAAAAATCATTTCCGGCGTTATCACTGTTTTTGTGCCGCATACTACCGCCGGAATCACCATCAATGAAAATGCCGATCCGGACGTTACCGCCGATCTGGATGCCGTACTCGATCGCGTTGTGCCGTGGCACGGGAATTACCGGCACCTCGAAGGCAACACGGCCGCGCACGCCAAAGCCGTTATGTGCGGCTCATCCGTTCAGGTAATTGTTGAAAACGAAAAACTTATGCTCGGTACCTGGCAAAGTGTTTACTTCTGCGAATTCGACGGTCCCCGCACGCGGCGCGTCTGGCTGAAGGAGTCGGTATGAAACGCCGGAGTTTTTTCATCCTGGCTTTTCCGGTGTTCGCCGGTCTGTTTTTTTTTAGCTGCGGACAAAAACCCGGCGAAAAAATTTATCATGAAGCAATGGTTGAGTGGCAGAAAGGGCATCTTGTTCGCGCGCGCGCGCTGCTTGAAAAATCGATTCGCCGGCGCGCCGGCAGCCTGGAAAATGCCGGCGCCTGCAATCAGCTCGGGCTCCTGCTGTATGAAACCGGCGACATTGCCGGTGCGGTAAACGCATTTACCGAAAGCAACCGGATTGATCCGGCGCAATACGAAGTGCTCTGCAACCTCGGTGTCGCACTCAGCGTAAACAACGATCCCGGTGAAGCTGAACGCGTATTTCGCGAAGCGTCGCTCATGAATCCCGCCGATGCCCGTCCGCTCACATTCGCCGGCGCCGTATTTCTGCGCAATAAAAAATGGGCGGAAGCCGAACGTAATTTGCACCGCGCCATACAGCGCAATCCCGCCGATCCGCGGATTCAAAACGCGCTCGCGCTCGCCGAGCTGCATACCGGAAAAACCGGCGATGCGCTGAAACGGCTGCAAACCGCCGCGCGGCAGAATTCCGGCTATGCGCCGGCGATTTTTAACATCGCCGTAATTCAGCAAAAATGGATAAACAACTCCGGCGAAGCCAAAAAAGAGTTTGAACGCTATCTTACCGTTACGAAAAATTCCGGTGCGTATGCCGGATTTGCACGCGAACAGATTGAACTTATTTCCGGCACACCGGCAATCATCCCCTCTACCGGCGCGCGCAACCGTGCCGTCGCCGAACGGTTTTTCCGCACCGGATTTGCGGCGTACCGTGATAAAAGATATGACGACGCCATAAAAAATTTACGGCAGGCCGTTGCCGGTGATGAAACGTATGAACAGGCCTTTTTAAATCTTGGACTTGCCTATTACGCACAAGGTAGAAATAAAGAAGCCGGTGAAGCATTCACGCATGCTGTACAACTCAATCCGGCATTTACGTCTGCGCGTTACAATAATGCATTGGTTTATTGCCGGCTCGGCAACACCAGCGCCGCTCTTCGCGAACTCAATACTGTCCTCGAGCAGCAGCCAAAGTATCAACCGGCCATCGACTTGAAGGCGCTGCTTCAGAGATGAGTTACTAAATTGAGTGCTTCCTGCAACCGCCGGGCGCAAATGGTTTTACACCTTCGTGCCGGGATTCCGGCAACGAAAAGGCTGTCGGCCGTTTCCGCCGGGCAAATTTTTAAAGAGGCAGATTGAATGGTTGAAATCTTGCCTGTTCTGACGGATAGTACGCCGCTTAAAAAGTGAGGAGTTTTCGATGGCGTATGATTTGACAGGAAAAGTGAAGGTGCTGCAAGAGCCGCAGACATTTGCCAGCGGTTTTACCAAGCGCGAGTTTGTAGTGACGGTGGAGGACGGGCGTTATCCGCAGGACATTTGTCTGGAGTGCGTTCAGGATAAAGTGAAACTGCTGGACGATTTGAAAGAAGGACAGACGGTTACGGTGACATTTGATATTCGCGGCCGTGAATATAACGGGCGCTATTTCAATAATCTGCAGGCGTGGAAAATTGAAGCCGGCGCACAGGACGATGACGCCGATGATGACCGCCCGCCGGTCCCCGGCGATGTCGAAGCACCGGCGGATTTTGAGGATGATATTCCGTTTTGAGAGAGTCCGGGATCAAAGGTCTGAAAGTCAAATGTCAGACTTTGGATTTTAAGACCTGAAACTTTTGACGTTTTAGACAGGAGAAATCATGAAAGTAGTTTTGGCATATTCGGGCGGACTGGACACAACAGTTTTGCTGACGTGGCTGCAGGAACAGTATAGCGCACAGGTGATTTGTTATTGCGCAAATGTCGGGCAGGAGGAGGAGCTCGACGGACTGGAAGAAAAGGCACTGAAACACGGCGCGGTGAAATGTATCGTCGATGATGTTGAAGAGGAGTTTGCGCGCGATTTTATTTTCCCGATGATGCAGGCGAACGCGATTTATGAGGGCGCCTATCTGCTCGGCACATCAATTGCTCGTCCGCTGATTGCCAAACGCATGATGGAGATTGCCATCGCTGAAGGCGCAGAAGCGATCTGTCACGGTGCAACCGGCAAAGGCAACGATCAGGTGCGGTTTGAATTAACGGCGTATGCGATGAAGCCGGATATTAAAATTATTGCGCCATGGCGCATGCCGGACGTATTCACCTTTAAAGGCCGCTCCGATATGATCAACTATCTGGAAGAACATAACATTCCGACGGCGGTGACAAAATCAAAACCGTACAGCACCGACCGCAATCTGCTGCACATCAGTTTTGAAGGCGGCATTCTGGAAGATCCGTGGCAGGAGCCGGACGAAAACATGTGGACGATGACAAAGCCGCTGAGCCAGGCCGCCGATGCGCCGGAATATATTGAAGTCAGTTTTGAAAAAGGAGTTCCGGTGGCGGTGAACGGCGAAAAACTTTCGCCGGCGGCACTGATGCGTAAACTGAATGCCATCGGGTGTAATCACGCGATCGGCCGGATTGATATTGTTGAAAACCGCTTCACCGGCATGAAAGACCGCGGTATTTACGAGACGCCCGGCGGCACCATTCTGCATCACGCACACCGTGCGATTGAGTCGCTTGCAATGGACCGCGAAGTGATGCATCTGCGCGATTCGCTGATTCCGAAATACGCCACGCTGGTTTACAACGGGTTCTGGTTTGCGCCGGAACGCGAAATGCTGCAGGCGGCAATTACAGAAAGTCAGAAAATGATCACCGGCGATGTACGTGTGAAACTGTTTAAAGGCGGTGTGCATGTTTGCGGACGCCGCTCACCCTACTCGCTCTACAATCCGGAAATCGTCAGTTTTGATGAGGCCGGCGGTTACGATCAGACTGACGCGACCGGATTCATTAAGCTCAATGCCCTGCGCCTGCGCGTCCGTGCAGCCATGCAAGCAAACAAAGATTAGGATTCCTGTTCACTTTTTTATTCATCGGAGAGATGAGGCGCCGACATTCTTGTCTGCCTTTTTACATAAGAAGAGCAGACAGGAATGTCTGCTCCACACGATGTAAGCCAACAAACGTTAGACACTGCGGTGCTTATTTTGTTCTGGTCACTTCAACCGCAACGCTGCGGGCAAAACGAAGAGCGCCGGGCTTATCGACGGTAACCGTAACAGTTTGAACACCGGCATATTTGAGGCAGATGGCGGCGATATTTTCGGCGAGGGATTCAATCAGCTGAAAGCTGCTGTTTTCAACGAAGTCGAGGATTTCAAGTTTGATGGCTTTATAGTTTACGGTGTCGGCGAGGTTATCGCTTTCCCCGGCGGCGTGCAGATCGGTTTCCATGGTGACACTGACGAGTATGTCCTGCTTGCTGTCGCGCTCCCCAGGATAGACGCCGATGATGCAGCGCAGGGCTAAATCTCGAATATAAATTTTATCCATACAGGCATTTCCGATTGTCGATTCCCGATTTTAGAGTTTCAATGTAGCAAATTCTGTCCGCCGTCGACATAGAGAATTTGCCCGGTGATGACATCGGTTTTTAAGAGGTAGATGACTGCGCCGGCGATGTCGGCGGGCGTCGGACGTTTTTCAAGCGGAATTTTTCCGGCGGGTTCCCAGGCGATGTCGTTTGCCTGCTCCGGCGGCGGAAGAACAGCGCCGGGTGCGACGGCATTGACGGTGATTTCCGGTGCGAATTCGAGTGCGGCGAGTTTGGTCAATTCTTCCAGTCCTTTTTTGCCGAGCATATATGGAACACACAATGTGTCGTGCGACGTGATGCGCCGGTCGAGCATGTTAATAATTTTCCCGGCGGTCATTTGCCTGGCAAATCCGCGCATGAGTGCCAGCGGTGCAAACAGGTTGGGTTGAAGTTCGTTCAGCAGTTTTTCGTACGTCGATTCCATTAAACCGGTTTTATAAAAAACGGCGGCATTGTTGATGAGAATATCAATTGTGCCGAATTTTTCGGCGGCGCGCGCGATGAGTGTTTCGCATTGCGCCGGATCGTTTAAGTCGGCCTGAATTGTCGTTTGTGAAAGTGTGCCGGCGTTGTCACCGGAATTTTTATAATGGACAATTACGTCAACACCGGCGGCGATCAGCGCCTCGGTAATGGCTCTGCCGATGCGCACCGCACCGCCGGTCACCAACGCTCTTTTGCCTGTAAGATTCATTTTTTACTTAATCACAGATTGCACGGATATAAACGGGTTCAGAAAAAGGGACTGCGCGAATGAAGATCGGAAGTGTTTACTTCTTTACCGGATTATTCGGCAGGCCGTAACCGGCGCGAACGATGGTGTCTTCAATGTTTTTTAAGTAGAGAACACGCCCGTTAAAAATGACGGTGGCAGTTTTTCCGGAGAGATCGAAACGCGCGTCGATGACACCTTCAACAGAGCGCAGCGCACGATCAAGTTTTGCAACGTCGCCGGCTCCTTGCAGTGATTCAATGTGAAATGTTTCAGTGCGTGTGTCTTTGCGCAGACATCCGGCGCCGGCACACAATGCAGCAGCAATGAGCAAAAGCATAAACAGTGTTTTCATGCCGCAAAATATAACAAAAAAAGATGAGGATAAAAGAGAGGATTTTGTCGAAAGTCTGAACGTCATAAGTCAAATATCGCCGGGCTTTCGACTTTTTAGAAATCATTCATCATTGCCAGCGAAAAGACGCGGCGCCAGCCCGGCGGTTTATCAAAATGTTCAAGTGCAAGATCAAGATATTCTTCGGCAAGTGCAGCGGCTTCGGAATAGTCGGCGGAATATAAGTCGATAAAGTTTGTATAGCGTTTTACGGCGGCATCAAATTTGCCGCTCATCTGATGCGCCAGCGCGAGTCCGAAAAGTGCAGACGGACTGTCCATATTCTTTTTCAATGCTTTAAGATAAAGCTGTTCAGCTTCATCCGCGCGTTCAGAAATCATCAGCAGATTGGCTTGCAAAAATTGTGCGACCGGATGATCGGGATGGCGCTGTGCAATTTGCAACGCTTCGGTGTAACGCCCGTGCCGGTAACACAGCATCGCTTCGGTGACGTTCACCGACTTATTCCGGTTGCGGTTGATGCTGTAGATCATGCGTACGCCAATAATCAGAAATGCAAGAATGATAAAAAATTTCAAGTCGGACACATCAAGCTTAAACCGCCGGCCGATTTTCTGCACCTGCCGGTTAATGACCGGCGCACGTTCCGCTTCATGACGGAATTCGTCCTGCACGGCGAGAATCAGCGCGGATGTTACCGGTCCCGGCGAATAAGGCGATTCATTGCCGCCGGAATTCTTTTTTATTTCCGTTTCGAACCAGGTGACAAAACTTTCGCGTGCGGTGTTAATAAACGCCAACCGCATTCCGCGCGCAGCGTTACTCTGCTGCAGCGCCGCCAGCGCAAAGAACTGGTGAATCGACGGCATGCGCATGGCGTCCAGCAGCCGGTCATATTTCCGCCCGGATGTTTCAGGCTGTCCCGGGATGACGTGCGATTCTTCGCAAGCACGCAGAACGGCCTGCCGTTTTTCAACATCGAGTTCCTGCCAGAAAAGCGGCATGAAGGAGCCGAAGGTGATCTCAGTCAGCTGGTGTCCGTTGCGCCACGCGTTAGAAAATGATTTTGTGTCCGGATTCCAGAATGCGGTGTTTAGTGTTTTGATTAAATTTGCGCGCTCAGTTTCCAGCGTTTCAACCACCGGCTCAACCTGATCGTTTTCGGCACACAGCCGGAGAATGACTTCTATCTCCGTAATCAGCATTACGGTTAATTCCGGCGTGGCTTTATTGCGTTCATAGCTGTCCGGAATGAACGCTTCGAGTTCGTTTTGCCACGCGGGCAGGGAATCGCGGTGCGGATCGAAATAGAGCAGCGCCCACTGAATATATTTCCGCAGCGCCGGCAGTGTTTTACGCAACAGTGTTTTCTCGCCGGAGTTTTTCCATGCAAGTTCGAATGCCCGGGCAATCAACGGCCACGCGGCGGCGGTGGACGTGCGGCCGCTTTTTTCTACCCACGCCGGAAATCCGCCGCCGGCTTGCTGCAGTGCGAGTGCAGTGGTTACCAGTTCCAGTGCAATGGCCGGATCAATGATATTCCATGCGTTGACCAACGGATAAAGTTCGTTCAGTGAAAATGTTTCGGTGTCAAATCCATCGGTAACACTCCACATGCCGGATAAAATTCCGGCACGCGGACGCAACCGGGTGAAAAACGCTTCCGCCGCGAGCGCTGCCGGCGGATTATATTGCAGGCTCACACTAAACGTTTTTGCCACCGGCGCGCGTTTCCAGGTTTCTACCGCAATCCGCAGATGAAATTTTTCTTCCACCGCCGCAACTGCTTTGCCGAACGCGATGTCCGGCGACCATTCGCCGTGCACCAGCGCGAACCGGTCATCACGGCAAAGCAGCAGCGTAATTATTTTATTGTTTTCAACCCACACCGCATCGTCCATGCCGGTTTTTAAATCCGGTGCTTTCAACTGCGGTTCAAAAGGATTGGCAGTACGGCCGGAAATGACGCCGGGCGCCACCGCCAGCAGTTCAACAATTTCTTTATGCCTGCGGCGCGGGCGAACCGAGAATCCATTCGAAAGAAAACGCGCACCCGACGAAACCGCCGGCGGCATTACGTGCAGCGTCCAGCTCGCACCGCGCATGGTCACCGAACCGCTTGCGGCGCCGGTAACAAAAACGGTCCGATCCGCCGGACTGGAGCGGAAAGCCCAGTCCGCTTTCCATACCACGCCCGGATAATCTGTGAAAATATTTTCCATAACCAAGAAAATGTATAATGTCCTATGAAAATTCGGACTTCAACTCTTCAAACCAAAAATTACTTGCTTTTATAATTTATATGCATATTTTTTCCGCCGGATTTCCAATTTCGAATTTCCAATTTCCACTCTCTTATCGCATAGTTTAAATTTCTTAAAACGGAGCTGGTATTTATGGTTTTTGGATTATCGTCTCTTCTGATTTCCGGCGTGCTGTTCACCGCATACGGCGACAGTTCACTTTCCGGAAAAGTTATTGTCTGGATTCTGCTTGCAAGTTCTGTCGGCGTCTGGACGGTAATGATTACAAAATTTTCGCAAATTAACGCCGCACGCAGAGAGTCGGACGGTTTTTTGCGTGCGTTTCATTCCGAACGGCTGATCGGCGGATTGAAAATGAAAAATATCCGTTATCCGCAATCGCCGCTGTATGCACTGTACGAAATCGGCATGAAAGCGCTGTCAAATGAGTTTGCACTGCTCGGAGTACAGTTTGATCAACTGCTTTCCGGCGCGCTGGACGAAAAAGACTTCCGCCGGTTGAATCCGTCGCAGCTCGAGGCCATACGGATTGTGATGGACCGGACGATGGCGGATGAAGCACTGCGGCTGGAAGAAAAAATGGGCGTACTGGCAACGGCGGTGAATGCCTGTCCGTTCCTCGGTCTGCTCGGTACCGTGTGGGGCGTAATGGAAGCGTTCGCCGGAATCGCCACCGCCGGGTCGGCGGTGCTGTCGGCGGTGGCGCCGGGCATTTCATCGGCGCTGCTGACAACGGTTGTCGGGCTCATCGTTGCGCTGCCGTCGTCGATTGGCTACAACATTTTAACGGCACGAATCCGGCAGCTCACCGTACAAATGGATAATTTTGTGCAGGAATTCGGTTCAGCCGTTCAGCAGCGTTACAGTGTTTACGGCGCAGAATAAGGAATCCTGAAATGTCACGTCGTAAAACCAGCCTGATTGCACTTAAAGAAATTAGCGACATCAACATGACGCCGTTAATGGATTTAACATTTATTCTGCTCATTACCTTTATCATTACTTTCCCGCTGATTGAACAGGGCGTGCCGGTCAATCTGCCCACCGGAAAAGCCTCGAACATCGGTAACCTCGAATCGCGCAGCATCACAATTGATAAAAACGGCCGGCTCTATTTTGATCAGCTTCCCGTAACCCGTGACGAACTGGCGGTGGAACTGCAGATCATTGCCGGAATCGGCAACGAAGCGCCGGTTTATGTGCGCGCCGATAAAGAGATAAAATACGAACTCGTTGCCGATATTATGGTGCTGCTGCATCAGGCCGGAATCAGCCGCATGGCGCTGGTGACACAGGAGTAATTGCGGTGGGGGAAAAATCAAAAAAAACGTTCTGGTGGGTTTTGATCGCGCATATTGCCGTCATTTCCATCATTTCGGTTTTTCCGATCATCCAGTGTACGCGCCGCCCGAAACCGGCGCCGGTGGAAATCATCACATATGTCGATATTGCGGCGCCTTCGGACGCTCCGTCCGCTGCGCCGGCATCGACGCCGGCGCCTCCACAGCCTGAACCGGCTCCCGAACCTCCGCCGGAACCCAAACCGGAAATTCCGCCGCCGCCCACACCGGAACCTAAACCCGAGCCCAAACCCGTTCCGAAACCTGAACCCAAGCCGGAACCGCCCCAACCGAAATGGAAGCCGGCGGAAGTTGTCCGGCAGAATCGCCGTATTCAAAACCCGGACGCACCGAAAGAACCGGAACGTCCGAAAATTGATGTCAACCGCATTCAACAGGCACTTCAAAATGCGGTTTCCGTCGGACCGACCGGCAGCTCAAGTGCTTCATTCGGATGGTATTACGCAGAGATAAAAACCCGTATGTATGCCGCCTGGCGCCAGCCGTCCACCGCCGTTTTAGGCATGACCGCCACCGCCGTAATCACCGTCGAGCCAAACGGCACCATTTCCTACCGCGCTATTCGCACACCCAGCGGCAATGCCGAATTCGACCAGTCCGTTCGCGCGGCCCTTAACGCCGTGCCCCGATTGTCTCCGCCACCATCCGATTTGCCCAGCCGGACCATCGAAATAACCTTCATTTTATCTGAATAAATTCCTTTTTAAATGTCAGGTTCAGGTGTATATATATTGACATGAAAACATTCATTGTAATTCTGTCAGCTGTGGCAGGCGGCGTATTTGCGTCATTGCCCGTTATTGAAAATTTCGATTCCGCGCTTGATACAAACTATTGGACGACGAGCGGAGCAAGTATCGAAAACAGCGCCTTAAAGATCCAGGCCGGCTCAGCAACACGAACGGTTCCTGCAGAAAACGTTCAGCAGATTCGTATCAGTTTCACTGCGAAAATCACGGCAATGCCGCAAGAGCCTTCAACAACTCTCCAGGGCAATACCAGTGTTGCTTTCTATGTGAATACGAATTGTAATTTAGTCGTGTTTAATGGCGAACAAAGTGAAGAAACCTCAGCTCAGCTCATCGTTGGTGAACCGGCGCGATTCGACATCTATTGCGATTATTCAGAAAACCAGGCCTGGTCGATCAGCATGGACGGACAAAAAATCGCCGGCGGTCTTGAATTTTACAGTCCCGGAATTGCCATTGAATCTGTTGTTATTGCGAACAATAGCAGTGATTCTGTCTATCTCGATACATTAATTATCACAGATGATGCCGTCCAGGAAGACGATTCTGTGCCGGCGGGCTGGGCAGCGCATTACGGCCTGTCGGATAGTGCAACACCGGCAAACGGTATGACGATGTTAGAAAATTTCATCGCCGGACTCGACCCGACGGATGAAAATGATGTTCTCGCGCTCAGTACAGATGAACATGGCAGATTAAGATGGCGTGCCAAAGCTGGCCGGACGTATGAGATTGAGTGGACAACCGATTTGATGGCCGGATTTACAAATGTCCAAACGGTCGCCGGTGGAGATATTCAGCCTGACCTTGAATCTGACCCGTCAAAGTTTTATCGCATCCGTGCCCGTGCCCCCCAAAGAGATTAAATTTTTCTTTGCTAACAAAACTGACTGCAGGGAATTCAAGCGGCGGATATTTCCGCCGCTTTTTGTGCGTTTTATTGCTAAATAAGACATTCTGTTTTTAGGCTGCTTTTCAGCGTACAGGCGATGAACCGGATTAAAAACACATCAGGCGCTGCTGCTGTAGAAAGAATTCTTAAACTATTCCATCAAAAATTTGCAGACATCACCTATCCGCGTTTGTAACCGGCACGGTGATGATGCAGATGTTTAAACCCGTAGCGCGAAAATGCGGCAATGAGCAAAAGCAGTGTAATGATTATTGTCACAATGAGAGCGACCGGTGCCCGCCCGATTCCGGCAGTATACGCATCTTCATAAAAAAAATATCCCGAAAGAAGACTTCCGAGAATAAATACCAAAATCGCGGCGATTAATAAGCCGCGATACGGTCGCAATTTAAACATCGGTACATTATTTCCAACAAGCATTTTATTTCCTGTACGTTTTCGTTGTTAGAATTTAAACGCTCTTGATAAAGGAGAAGAAAGAAAAATTTTACTTTTTGTATATGCTTTTTTCAATCCGCCCCTGCTGTGCCGGAAAATTGTATTGATTTCAGCACGGTATGATCGATCAGCCGTGCGCCGGAAAAACACACTGCCAGCGCCGCCAAAACGGGTTTTTCGACAACGTCAACCGGCTCGAGCGTTTCATCGTCAACAAATTCTATATAATCAATACTTCCGGACGTTTTTTCAATTTCAGCCCAGATAACCGCTTCCAGCTGCGAAACACGGTATTCGCCGGATTCAACCAGAGCCTGCGCCCGGTTCAGCGCCCGCGACAGGCAGACAGCTTCTGCGCGCTCTTTTGCGCTCAAATATCTGTTCCGCGAACTCAGTGCCAGTCCGTCCGCTGCGCGTACCGTCGCGCCGGAAATGATCTCCACCGGAAAATTCAGATCGCGCACCATGCGGCGGATAATGCGCAGCTGCTGCGCATCTTTTTCGCCCATGACCATACAATCCGGCAGCACAATATTCATCAGTTTGGCAACCACCGTGCAGACGCCGCGGAAATGTCCGGGACGCGCCGCGCCGCACAGCCCGCCGGAAAGTTTTTCTTCGTCGATCCACACCGAATGATCCGGCAGATACATAGCGGCCGGCGCCGGATAAAACAGCAGATCAACGCCGGCGTCGCGGCACAGTTGTTCATCGCGCTCAAAATCGCGCGGATATGTTGCGAAATCCTCGTTCGGGCCGAACTGCGCCGGATTTACAAAAATGCTGACAACAACCACATCCGCCTTTTCGCGCGCAATATTCATCAGCGATAAATGTCCGGCGTGCAGAAAACCCATCGTCGGCACAAAGCCAATGGATTTTCCGGCGCGCCGCAACTCCTGCGCTGCTGTCTGCATCTCCTGCGGATCAGAAATAATTTTCATACGTCGTACATGTTTCAATTAACAGAGAAAATCTAAACGCCGGCGTGTGATACCGCCCAGGATTCGCGAAAATATAACATCACACGTTTTCATGCCGGCTCTTTTGTTTCTGCCGGAAAAATACCCTGCTCGACTTCGGTTTTATAGGTTGCGAGCGCGGATTGAATCTGCGGTTTAAGCTCGGCGTATTGTTTAACGAAGCCGGGAATGTGGCCGTGTCCGATTCCGATAATATCGGTAAACACCAGCACCTGGGCGTCGCAATGCGGACCGGCGCCGATGCCGATTACCGGCACACGCAGTGCGCCGGTAATTTTTTTTGCCAGCTCCGGCGGCACCGATTCAATCACGACGGCAAACACACCCGCCTGCTCCAGTGCCATCGCATCGTCCATCAGCTGCCGCGCCGCTTCATCGCTTTTGCCCTGCATTTTATAACCGGTCTCTTTCACACTTTGCGGCGTCAAGCCGATGTGCCCCAGCACCGGAATTCCGTTAGCGATGAGCCGCTCAATCAGTTCAACACGAATGGCACCGCCCTCAATTTTTACGGCATCGGCGTGCGCTTCCTTTAAAAATCTGCCGGCGTTTGCCAGTGCGTCGTCCAAACCTGCCTGATACGACATGAACGGCATATCAGCGACAATCACCGCCGATGTTGCACCACGCGCGGCGGCGGCGGTGTGGTGAATCATCTCGTTCATCGTCACCGGCAGCGTTGTGTCGTAACCGAGCACGGTGTTCGCCAGTGAATCGCCGACGAGAATCAGCGGCAGTTCCGCTTCATCGGCGTAGCGCGCGCTCAGCGCATCATACGCCGTCAGCACCGCAAATTTCTGTACACCTTTCAGCGCTTTGATTTTAGCAACAGTCCACTTCATAATACTCACCATCTATCTGAAAACCGGCGAACATCGCCGGAATCCGGCAGTTTCGCAAGCACATTCCGCACGCTCACGTCCATACCCGGCAGAACCAGATCGGGACAGATTTCGGCCAGCGGCTGAACAACAAACCGGCGTTCCGCCCAGCGCGGATGCGGAACCTGCAGATGCGCGTTATCAATCACCTCATCGCCGCAGAACAGCAGATCAACATCCACCGTGCGCGGTGCATTCCTGTCGTCACCGCGCACGCGGTGCAGCGCCGCCTCCACCGCATGAATTTTTTTCAGCCACGCGGCTGCATCATATGGACTTTCAAGAATCAGAACCGCGTTTAAAAATTTCAGTGCGGCGTACTTCTCTTTTACATCCACCGGTTCTGTTTCATAAACGGCGGACTGCGCGATCAGTTTCACGCCGGAATCCATTAACAGCCGGTTTTTTGCCTGCATCAAAAACCGTTTCCGGTCGCCGAGATTTGAGCCGAGACAAAAACCGGCGCGGATCATTTCTGCAGCCCTTCTAAAAATTCGAGCACTTTGGCGGGATGCGTTTCCGCCTGCGGAACTTTTTTCCAGTGCTTTAAAATTTTTCCGTCTTCACCGACGATCACCGTCGAACGGATCACGCCGGTAATCAGTTTACCGTAGTGCATTTTTTCACCGAACGCTCCGTATGCTGTCATCACGCTTCTGTCCGGATCAGAAAGCAGTACGAACGGCAGCTTGAATTTTTCAATGAAGGTGTCATGCGATTCAAGCGAATCGCTGCTGACGCCGATGACCACCGCATTCAGGTTTTCAATCTGCGTGTGAACATCGCGGAAACTGCACGCTTCTTTGGTGCATCCCGGCGTATGATCTTTCGGATAAAAATAAAGAACTACGGTTTTTCCGGCGTAATCCTTCAGCGCATGAGTTGTTCCGTCACTGCCTTTCAACGCAAACGCCGGCGCTTTTTTTCCTTCTGCAATCATGACTCACTCCTTGTATTCAATTTCGCCTTCATACACATGTGCCGTCGGTCCGCTCAGCATGACATGTTTGGCGCCGGCGCCGGTCAGCTCCGCGTCCACCGTCAGCACATCGCCGCTCGCCGCGTGTACAATCACCGGCAGTTCCACCCAGCCGTTTTTCGCGGCAATTAAGCCGGCGGCGGTAATTCCGGTGCCGCACGCCGGCGTTTCATCTTCAACGCCGCGCTCATAGGTGCGGATCAGCAGCGCGCCGTCCGGTGTAATCTCAATAAAATTTACATTCGCGCCGGCGGGTGCAAAACGCCGGTGACGGCGAATCGCGGCGCCGGCAGTGCGCACGTCTGTTTCGCGTAAATTACCCGTCCGCATCACAACGTGCGGCACGCCGGTATTCACAAAACTGAAGGTCAGTTGACCCTCCTCCATCTCCAGCGGTTCATTCAGAAGCCACTCCCGCGGTTCTGTCATCCGCAGCTGAACGCGCGACTCGTCGAGAATTTCCGCTTCCAGGCAACCGGCGGCGGTTTCAATGCTCATCCGTTCGCCGGCAATGTTAAGTTCATTCGCCAGCCGTGCGGTACAGCGCGCGGCGTTGCCGCACATATCCGCTTCGCCGCCGTCCGGATTATAAAACCGCATAAAAAAATCGGCGGCGCGCGACGGCTGAATCAGCACAATGCCTTCGGCGCCGATGCCGGAGCGGCGCGCGGCAAGATGCCGGATAAAATTCTGATCATCCGCCGGAAACATTCCGGTGCGGTCGTCAATCAGCACAAAATCATTCTTTGCGCCGTGCATTTTCCAGAATTTAATTTTCACCGCAAACCCTCCATGCTAGCCTGTGCTCAATGAGTTCAGAATTAAACAGAAGTGAGGCGCGGAATGAAATAGAAAAACTGCGCGCAGAAATTGAACAGCATACGCGGCTCTATTATGTCGACGCCGCGCCGGCAATTTCTGATCGCGATTTTGACGCCCTGCTCCGCCGGCTCGACGGCCTCGAAAAAAATTTCCCTGAATTTGATTCGCCGGAAAGTCCCACGCATCGAGTTGGAAATGACATTGATAGTTTTTTTTCCTACAAACATTCTGTGCCAATGATTAGTTTGGCGAACACCTACAGCAAAGATGAGCTGATTGACTTTGACGCACGCGTAAAAAAACTGCTCGGCGGCAAAAACTATTCGTATGTGCTCGAACCGAAAATTGACGGCGTTGCCATGTCACTCCGCTATGAAAACGGAAAGTTTGTTCGGGCGTTAACTCGTGGAAATGGAGAAACCGGCGATGATGTAACAGCCAACATAAAAACCATAAAATCCATTCCGATGTATCTTTTAGGCAATGCGCCGGAAATCCTCGAAGTGCGCGGCGAAGTGTATATGACACGCGCCGGTTTTGTGAAACTCAACGAAGAACGCGACGAAGCCGGACTCGAGCCGTTTGCGAATCCGCGTAATGCCGCTGCCGGATCAATAAAATTACTTAGTCCACGCGCTGTTGCAAAACGTCCGCTCGATGCGGTGTTTTACGGCACTGGCGAAAGTTCCGCCGCATTTGAAACGCATCAGGAGATGCTCGCCGCGCTCAAAAAACTCGGCCTGCAAACTACGCCACAGCACTGGCCGTGCGCCGGAATTGATGAAGTCCTCGAAAAACTCGATACACTGCAAAACATGCGGCATGACTTTGCATTCGAGATCGACGGCGGTGTACTTAAAATTAATGAACGCAATCTTTACAGCGAACTCGGCTCCACCGCCAAAAGCCCGCGCTGGGCGGTTGCCTATAAATATGAGCCGGAACAGGCCGAGACGCGGCTTAAAGAGATCACCATTCAAATCGGGCGCACCGGCGTGCTAACGCCGGTGGCGGAACTTGAGCCGGTGCAGCTTTCCGGCACGGTTGTCAAACGCGCGACACTGCACAATGAAGACGAAATCCGGCGCAAAGATATTCGCATCAGTGACCGCGTCATCGTTGAAAAAGCCGGCGAAATTATTCCGGCGGTTGTGCGTGTTGTCATCGAAAAACGCACCGGTGCTGAAATTCCGTTTGATATGCAGACCGCGTGCCGCGCACTCGGAATTACGCCGGTGAAAAATGAGGGTGAGGTTGCCTGGCGCATCGACGACCTGCATCATCCGGCGATGCTTAAACGCTGGCTCACCTATTTTGCATCCCGGCACGGCATGGATATTGAAGGACTCGGCGAAGCGGTGGTTGAACAGCTCGTCGACAGCGCTCTTGTCAAAAGTCCGGCGGATTTTTACCGGCTCGAAAAAGAGCAGCTGCTCGGACTCGAAGGCTTCAAAGAAAAAAAAGCGGCCAACCTCATTGCGGCGATTGAAAAAAGCAAACGCCAGCCGCTGGACCGGATACTTTTTGCGCTCGGAATCCGGTACGTCGGCAGCGGCGCGGCGCGTGTCCTCGCGCAGAATTTTGCAACCATCGACGCTTTGATGAACGCCGGCAGCGAACAGCTTGAAACGATCCGTGATATCGGACCGGTTGCCGGCCAAAGCATCCGCAGTTTTTTTAAAACACCGGCCAACATTGAATTGATTGAACAGTTAAAAGCCGCCGGCGTAAATTTTGAACAGGCCGCCCAAACCGGCAGCAATGAATTTGCCGGTTTAACCTTCGTCCTCACCGGCACACTGGAAACGCTGTCGCGCACCGAAGCCGGCGATCTCATTCGCGCGCGCGGCGGAACCGTGGCCGGCAGCGTTTCAAAAAATACCGACTATGTCGTCGCCGGCGCAAACGCCGGCTCAAAACTCACCAAAGCTGAAGAACTCGGTGTAAATATTCTCGATGAAACCGCATTTCTCGCAATGAGCGGAAAAACCGGCGGCAAAAAAACTCCGGCACCGGAGCCTAAAACCGCGCCGGCTGAACAAAGCGAGCTTTTTTGAGATCGCCGGGCAAACGGCCGGACGAGTCTTTCAGCCGCCATCATGAATGCCCGGTGCAGTTTTGCGGTTTACAGCTTTAAACTTGCCCGGTATCAGACAGAACGGCATAGTTTCAGTTTTTTACACAGGAGATGCATCATGGAAGCATTGAAGAAATCGACGGTGTTTAAAGGCCCTGCCGGCCCGGTTGTGCTGGTGGTGATGGACGGCATCGGCTGCGGAAAATATGAAGAAGGCGATTTTGTGAAAGCGGCGGACACGCCGAATCTGGACTGGCTTTGGCAGAATGCGGTGCACACGAAACTGAAAGCGCACGGCACAGCGGTGGGATTGCCGAGTGACGACGATATGGGCAACAGTGAAGTCGGACATAACGCCATCGGCGCCGGCCGCGTATTTCATCAGGGCGCGGCGCTCGTTAGCGAAGCCATTGCATCCGGTGCCATGTTTCAGGGCGGCACGTGGAAAGCGCTGATCGCGAATGTGAAGAAAAATAATTCGACGCTGCATTTTATCGGACTGTTTTCGGACGGCAATGTGCACAGTCATATTGACCATTTAAAAGCGATGATTGAGGAAGCGAAAAAAGAGGGCGTAAAAAAAATCCGTGTTCATCCGCTGCTCGACGGCCGCGATGTCCCGCCGACTTCGGCGCTCGATTACGTTGAACCGTTTGAACAGTTTCTCGCCGGTCTGAATGCCGGCGGCACGGTGGACTACGCCGTCGCTTCCGGCGGCGGACGCATGAACATCACGATGGACCGTTACAATGCAAACTGGGATATGGTGAAACGCGGCTGGGATACGCATGTAAAAGGTGAAGGCCGCCTGTTCCCGAGCATGAAAGCAGCGATTGAAACCTGCCGCACTGAAAGGCCCGGCGTGCTTGATCAGGATCTGCCGCCGTTCGTGATTGAGCGCGACGGAAAACCGGTCGGAAAAATTGTCGATGGCGACAGTGTGATTTTCTTTAATTTCCGCGGTGACCGCGCGCTGGAAATCACCAAAGCATTTGAAGCGGACGAGTTGAAAGAATTCGACCGCGGTCCAAAACCGCAGGTTGAGTATGCCGGTATGATGCAGTACGACGGCGATCTTGGCATTCCGAAAAAATATCTCGTTTCGCCGCCGGCGATTTCACGCACGATGGGCGAATATCTCGCCGCCACCGGCGTGCATCAGCTCGCCATCAGCGAAACGCAGAAGTTCGGTCACGTCACCTATTTTTTCAACGGCAACCGCACCGGTAAATTTAACGGCGCGCTTGAAGACTATGTCGAAATTCCGTCCGACATCATTCCGTTCGAGGAAAAACCGCGCATGAAAGCCGCTGAAATTACGGATTATGTGGTCAACGCCATCGAGAGCGGGAAATATCAGTTCATCCGCTTAAACTATCCGAACGGCGACATGGTAGGACACACCGGCGTTTTTTCCGCCGTAAAAACTGCAGTGGAGGCCGTCGATGAAGGTGTCGGGCGTTTAATAGCAGCGGTGAAAAAAGCCAACGGAATTATGGTGATCAGCGCCGACCACGGCAACGCTGACGATATGTATGAACACGACAAAAGCGGTGCGGTGAAACGCGACAGTGCCGGCAATCCAAAGCCGAAAACTGCGCATTCGCTCAACCCGGTGCCGGCATTTGTCTACGATCCGTCCGGTGTCTCACGCGCGAGGCTTTCAAAAAAAGAAGGGCTCGGCGTCAGCAGCCTCGCCGCCACCTGTATTCAACTGCTCGGTTATGAGCCGCCGGCGGATTATACGCCGTCCATTGTTGATGTCGGATAATTCATTCACCACGATTCGAAATAAAGTGAAGAAGGGCTTTGCAAATGCAAAGCAACGAAGCGGCAAAGACACGAAGATAAAACCCGAGAAATAACTAACGATTTAAAAAATCTTCCTGGCCGCGTGCCCTGCGCGACGCAACCGAAGGATAAACGATGAATGCACTGCTCATTAACGGAAGTCCGAATGCCGCCGGCTGCACATTTACGGCGCTCACCGAAGTTGCCGGCGAGCTCGAAAACGCCGGCATCGCAACCGAGATTTTCCAAATTGGACACACCGCAATCAGAGGCTGCCAGGCATGTTACGCCTGCCGTCAGCCGGAATCCACTGGCTATTGTATTTTTAAGGACGACATCGTAAACGGGCTGATTGATAAAATCCGCGCCGCTGATGCCATCGTGCTCGGCAGCCCTGTGTATTACGCCGCGCTTTCCGGACAGTTGAAAGCCCTGCTTGACCGCGCTTTTTTCGCCGGACGTTTTTCTCATAAACTGGGTGCGGCAGTGGTCAGCTGCCGGCGCGGCGGGGCCAGTTCCGCATTCGATCAGCTCAACCATTATTTCACCATTTCAAACATTCACATCGTTTCGTCCAACTACTGGAATCAGGTACACGGCACAACACCTGACGAAGTCCGGCAGGACCTCGAAGGACTGCAAACCATGCGCGCGCTCGGAAAAAATATGGCGTGGCTTTTGAAGTGCATCGACGCCGGAAAAAATGCCGGCATTGAACTGCTGGTTCACGAAGACAAAATCGCCACCAATTTTATCCGGTAACTGGTGAAAAAAATGCTGCACCGGTAATGAATTCTTCCCGCGCAGATATAAATTTTTTTTAACCGCGGATTACACGGATATAAGCAGGTTTTGGGAGCAGAATAATTGAGGATAGAGCATATCACGATTGAGAAGCCGTAATATGACACGATGAAAACCATCCGGCAGCATCCTGCGGTGTGACCTGTGCGAATGCCCGGCTGATTGCGGCGGATAATTCATCCTGTGTCCGGGCACCC